>NZ_PIZH01000101.1 GCF_002835825.1 Methanoregula sp.
CTTGTTATCCCTTCTTCGCTCCTCCACCCACTCCAGTATTCTGGAGATATGGTAAAAGAACCGCCAGTGCAGCAGCAGGTGCACGCCCAGCAGCAGCGCGAATGCAAAACTCGCGATATCATGGTACAGCACCCAGTCGTGCCGCGTGATCCCCATCCAGGTGACCCAGCTTCCGCCCCGCCCGGTTCCGGAGGGCAGGTACAAGTACAAGACAAGGCCGGTGATGAGCGAGGGGATGAACGAGATGAGGCAGCCGATGTCAACCAGGGCATTGATAGTAACGCGTTTCATGGGAAGTCCTCAGGATTTCCTCACGATGTGATGGATGATAAATGTACCGTGCTGGGATCTGTCGGTTCACGTCCCGACTCCGGGAATTCGTGGTCCGTTGTCGCTATCTTTTACAGCCCTGGGACAAAACACGCCTTAACTCGAAATGCCAAAGAGGAACAAACGGGAAAAAAATCCCAGGATTATCAGAGAAAAAAATTCGGGGATAGTATCCTCAGCACCGCATCATGCGGACACCACCTGTTCCTTTCGCAGGCTCAGACCGTACAGGCTCTGGCGGGCGTCAACGAAATAGTGGCGTTCGACAAGGATGTTCTCATCCTTGAGCCGGTTCAGGGCATAGCGGACTGTACGCGAGGGAAGACCGGCCAGTTATTTCCTTTTAAAATCGTTACCATCAGAAACGTAGGGGAACAACCATCGGTCACTTCTTCACGGGCTTCCCCGCCCCGTGCCCATGCTCGCCGGGAACCCAGCGCCCGCCATCCTTCGTGAGTTCCTTCTTCCAGATCGGGACGCTCTTCTTGATCTCCTCGATGATGAACCGGGAACCGGCATAGGCCTCCGGGCGGTGGCCGGCACTCACGACAATAATAAGGATGTTTTCCCCGACAGCGAGCCGGCCGATACGGTGGATGATATCCACGTGCAGGAGGTTGTGCAGCCGGGTAGCCTCCGCCGCAATCTTCTCCATCTCGGCAACCGCAACGTCCTCGTAGGCCTCGAGCTCCATCTCGGTGATGTCGTCGTCCCGCACGATCCCGTCGAAGACAACGACCGCTCCGGTCCCGTGCTTCTTGGCTGCGGTGATGAGGGCACCGATGTCAACGTCCTCTTTCTGGACTTTGATCGTCATCGTCCCTTATCCTCCGGCAACCGGGGGGAAGACCGCGATCTCGTCGCCATCGGCAACTGCCGTCTTCCCGGCATCGGAGGTCTCCACGCGTTTCCCGTTCCGCATCAGGATCACGAACTCGCGGAACGATCCCTGCTCATCGAAGATCGCGTCGCGGCCTTCCTTGTTCTTCTGTGCAATACCCAAGACCAGCGCAGAAAGCGTTGTCCCGGCTTGTGGCTCGGTAATAATATCCGTTCCGAGAAGTTCACGGAACCGTGCAAAAAAACGTACTTTGACACTCATTTCTTCTTCCCCGGTTTCGTATGCGCAGCAGCCGGATCCCCGCAGGCCGGGCAGGACGGGTTCCGGCAGACCGCGATCTCCTCGGACGTCGATGTGAGGCCGTCCCAGATAAAGAGCCGGCCATCGAGCAGGCTGCCCTGTCCGGTAAGATACTTGATCACTTCGGTTGCCTGAACGGTGCCGATGACCCCGGGGGTTGCCCCCACAACGGGGAAGACCTCCTTTGGCGGGGCCTTCGGGAAGATACATTCGAGGCACGGCGTCTTGCCCGGCAGGATCGTGGTTGCCTGCCCGTAGAACCCGCGAATGGCCCCGTGGAAGAACGGGATCTTCTTCTCAAGCGCCACGCGGTTCAATTGGTAGCGGACTGGGTAATTGTCCATGGCGTCGACGATCCCGTCAGCCCTCCCCACGAGTTTACTGACATTATCCGCGCTGATGGTGGCGTCGATCGCGTTGATCGTGATATCCGGGTTGATTGCCTGCAGTTTCTCAAGGGCTGAAACGGTCTTCTTCTTCGCCACGTCGCGGTCGTAGTGAAGGATCTGCCGGTTCAGGTTGCTCTGGTCGACAACGTCCATGTCAACGATCGTGATCGTCCCGACCCCAGCAACGGCAAGATAGAGGGAGATCGGAGACCCAAGACCTCCGGCACCGGCAATGAAGATATGCGACTTCTTCAGTCGCTCCTGCCCCTCCTCGCCGAAGAGGAGGATCTGCCGTTTGTACCGTTCGAGCTCGCGTTCCGATAACATGGTTCACCGTATCGCCGGCAGTTCACGCTGCCGATCCCCGACTCATTGTATTGTTGATCTCCTGTTGGACGGGGCGATTATTTATGCAGTTTCGTTCCGGCAAGGTTTACCGATACCCGTCAGCGTTAATGGTCGCAGGTCGCGCCTTCGTGTTCGTGGGAGTGCGGGTTCTTTTCCACCCACGGTTCGAGGCCCTGCTTCTTCCGGTAATCGTTGATCGCCTTGTGGATCCCTTCCTCGGCGAGGACCGAGCAGTGCATCTTGACCGGGGGAAGGCCTTCGAGCGCCTCGGCAACCGCCTTGTTGGAGACCTCCCAAGCCTCTTCGAGGGTCTTTCCCTTCACGAGCTCGGTTGCCATGCTGCTCGATGCAATGGCGGCACCGCAGCCGAAGGTCTTGAACTTGGCATCGGTGATGATGTTGTTCTCGATCGTCAGGTAGATGTTCATGATGTCGCCGCAGACCGGGTTCCCGACCTCGCCGACACCGCTTGCGTTCTCGATCTCGCCCACATTCCGCGGGTTCTTGAAATGGTCCATGACCTTGTCACTGTACATTGCATCCTCCCTTTTTACCCTTGTATAAGGGCGACATCTCCCGAAGGCGGGACACGACTTTTGGCAGCACGTCTAAGACGAGATCCACATCCGCGTCCGTGTTCACATTGCCCAGCGTGAGCCGGAGCGATCCGTGCGAGATCTCAACGGGGAGCCCCGTGGCGAGCAACACGTGCGAGGGTTCGAGCGATCCCGAAGTACAGGCGCTGCCGGTCGAGGCGCAGATCCCCTCGTCGTCAAGCCAGAGGAGCATGGACTCTCCCTCGATGAACTCGAAACTGATGTTGATGTTGCCGGGCAACCGCTTTTCCGGGTGGCCGTTGAGGTGGGTATCGGGGATCTTTGCCTGGATCCCTGCAAGGAGCCGGTCGCGGAGGGCACGGATACGTTTGTTATGCCCTTCGATATCGGCAGTCGCGAGCTCGATAGCTTTTCCGCAACCGACAATGCCCGCAATATTCTCGGTGCCTGCCCGGCGCCTCCGCTCCTGGCCGCCGCCGTGGATCAGGTTGTCGATCTTCGTGCCCTTCCGGATGTAGAGCACCCCGACGCCCTTCGGGCCGTAGAACTTGTGGGCAGAGAGGGAGAGCAGGTCGATATTCTGGGTGTTCACATCGATTTTGACATTGCCAATCGCCTGAACGGCATCGGTATGGAACGGGACCTTGTGCTTCCGGGCGATCGCCCCGAGCTCGGCAATGGGCTCGATCGTGCCGATCTCGTTGTTGGCATACATGATCGAGATGAGGATGGTCTTGTCGGTGATCGCCCGTTCGAGCTCGGCCGGGTCAACAAGGCCGTACTTGTCCACCGGGAGGTAGGTTACCGCAAAGCCGTTCTTCTCCAGGAACTGGCAGGTGTGAAGGACGGCGTGGTGCTCGATCTTCGTGGTGATGATATGGTTGCCCTTCTTCACGTTCGCCGAGGCAATCCCCTTGATCGCCCAGTTGTCCGATTCGCTGCCACCGGACGTGAAGTAGATCTCCTCCGGTCCGGCCCCGAGGGCCTTTGCAACCTGTGCCCGTGCAGTATCGATGGCTTTCCGGGAGACCCCGGCAATATGGTAGATCGATGACGGGTTGCCGAAATGATCGGTGAAGTACGGGACCATAGCATCCAGTACTTCCTTCCGGACATACGTGGTTGCGGAATGGTCCAGGTAAACGGTGCGTTTCTCTCCCATGATCCTCACTGGATACCAGAATATCTGTACTGGTCGTCTGATTACTCTTTCCCTGGTGCCGGGGAAGGTCAGCCCGGCACAGGACTACGATGGCCGGTTGGACCGCCCGGAGGCAAGGTATTTCTGCTGTCACAACTAATTCACAATTGTGAATGCAATCTATTATGTCGTGAATCTGACAAAATAAAGGTTGTGTTGTGATGGAAGCTCC
Organism: Methanoregula sp.; assembly: GCF_002835825.1. Lineage (GTDB taxonomy): Archaea > Halobacteriota > Methanomicrobia > Methanomicrobiales > Methanospirillaceae > Methanoregula. Next base: position 4,139 of record NZ_PIZH01000101.1, read on the forward strand.
CTGTCAGAAAATCGTATGGGATGTCCTGCCGGCCATCAGGGCTGCGATCGCGGTGGAACTGGTCCGGTGTGGCGTCTCCCAGGTGGAAGCCGCAAGGATGCTCGAGATAGCACCCTCCGCAGTATCGCAGTACCTGTCGGGAAAACGCGGGGACCGGATCGAATTCGAGGACGAAGTGAAGCACTCCATCGAGCAGCTGGCAAAGGATCTCCAGGATGGAAGGGACCTCAACCTTGTCCAGCGCACCTGCGACATCTGCCGCCAGCTCCGGGAAGGTGACGAAAACCAGTGCGGCGGCACCCCCGCATCCGGCAGCCGGTGCGGGTCGTAAGACCATCATCTCCTTCAATCCCCCTTTTTCATCCGTGATATGGCCATGAGCATCCCAGAAAAGAAACAGGCGCTTAATGAAAACATACAGAAGCGCGGGTCCCTGCTCATTGCCTTCTCCGGAGGCACCGACAGCACGCTCCTTGCAGCGCTTGCCCGCGAGGCTCTGGGAGAGAAGAGCCACTGCGTCCTCCTCGACAGTCCCGTTGTCCCCCGGGCGGAGGTTGATGATGCGAAAAAGATCGCCGCTGATCTCGGGCTTACACTCGACATCATCGCCGTACCTCACCTGGAGGACGAACTCTTCAGCAGCAACCCGGAGGACCGGTGTTATCACTGCAAGAAGATCTCGGCCACGTTCCTGAAGAGACGGGCCTCGGAACTCGGGCTGGCCTGCATTGCCGACGGGATGAACATCTCCGATACCCGCGAGCACCGCCCGGGGCTCCGTGCGTCCACGGAAGAGGGGATTGTCCACCCGTTCATCGAATGCGGGTGCACAAAGCAGGACATCCGCGACATTGCCCGGGAGATGGGGCTTCCCGTCTGGCAGAAACCATCGGCAGCCTGCCTCTCCTCCCGCATCCCGTACGGCGACCGTATCACTCCTGAGGGACTCCATATGATTGAAGAGGCCGAGGCATTCCTGAAACAAAGCGGGTTCAACCAGCTCCGCGTCCGCCTGCACGGGAATAGTGCACGGATAGAAGTACATAAAGAGGAGATGGGCCGAATACTGGAGCAGAAAGACCAGATTGCCGCACGCCTCCGGTCCCTTGGGTTTTCCTATATCACCCTCGACCTTGAAGGGTACCGGAGCGGCAGTATGGACGAAGTGCTGAAATGAAACAGGATTCCCCTTCGAAAAAAACGGGAGAGGACGCGGGCGACACTATGTACAGGAGACTCCCCTGTATCAGGGTGGACGGCGACAACGCGGGAAAGGACCTCCACGAGGTCATCGAAGAGGTCCCGCTCGCCCTGTTCGTGAACGGGCGGCACGCCATGACGGCGATGATGAGCCCGGTCCAGCTCGAGGACTTCGTGACCGGGTATCTCTACACCGAGCAGATCATCAAAAATATCGACGAGATCGAGTCCATCAAGATTGAGAAGAACCGGATGAGCGTTATCACGAAGAACCTCTTCAAGGTGCTGGGCCCGAAAAAGACGATCCTCTCCGGCTGTGGAGGGAGCACATCGTATATAGACACCGAGAAACTCCCGAAAGTCCATTCCGACTATTCTATCAGCACGGCAGATATCTGGACCTCCGTAAAAGCTGTCCTGAACTCCGAGCTCCACATGACCACGGGAGGGATCCATATCGTTGCCCTGCTGGACAGGCAGAAGGTCATCGCGGTATCTGAGGATATCGGGCGACACAATGCTCTTGACCGCGTCATCGGTTACGGGCTCCGGAACAAGATCGACCTCTCGAAGACATGGGTGGTTGTCTCGGGGAGGATCTCCTCCGAGATGGTCAGGAAATGCCTGATCGCAAACATCCCCATCATTGTCTCCCGGGGGGCCACCACAACGCTTGCAGTGAACACCGCGGAGAAGACAGGGCTCACTGTGGTCGGGTTTGCCCGGAGCAGCAAGATGGTGGTCTATACCAACACGGAGCGGATTGTCGGGGCGGCACCCTCATCCCCGTGATCCGGTATTGAGGCTCTTTTTCAGCTTGCAGAGCTGGCAAACCTCGCCGCTGCACGGGTCGCCGCATTCCTTACAGTGCCGGACCGGCTCCGTTTCCAGCGTCCCTGAGCACCGTGCCGCAATCTTCTCTCTGCTCTTCATGAGGTTGAGCATCGTGCCCGGGTGCTTTGACTCAAGCGTGGCAATGCTCCTCCGTACTCCACCTCGGCGGGGATGGACCGCGGCCGGGCTCCCCGGGGGACCCTCCCGCGCACCCTTCAGCCTTGCGGCAACCTCAGTAT
>NZ_PIZH01000102.1 GCF_002835825.1 Methanoregula sp.
GTCCTGATGGATCGGATTCCGGGGTGGTACTTCACCGGGAATCCTCCGCCAATATCGAGAATACGGATCTTCCGGCCGGTCCGCTCTTCCACTTCCTTAACAATGCTTGCTGCTATCTGGAGCGCCTGCATGTAGTTCTCGAAGTTGGTGCACTGGCTCCCGACATGGAAACTCAATCCTTCCACGACAAGGTTGTTTTCGAAGGCCTCGATGATCAGGTCCACCGCCTCGCCCGGGTGGGCACCGAACTTGCTGGAGAGCTCGACCATGGAGCCGGTGTTCGGGACACGGAGGCGCAGGACCAGGCCGGCGTGGGGCGCGTGGTCGCGGATTTTCAGGATCTCGTGGTGGTTATCAAAGGTGACGAGCGGTTTGTACTTGTCCAGCGCCTGTAAGGTCTCGATCGGCTTGATGGTATTGGCGTAGATGATCTTGTCCCAGATAAACGCCTGCTGCTCCTTTCGTGGCAGGTGTTTGAAGTTCTCGTACACGATCATGAACTCGGGCATTGAGGCCACATCGAAGCTGCACCCGATATCATACAGGGTCTTCACGATCTCGGGATTTGAGTTGGCCTTGACAGCAAAATAGACCTGGACATCCGGCATATGCCGCCGGAACTCCCGATAATTTTCCCGGAGTTTCTCGTGATCGATTACAAAAATGGGGGTACCGTGTTCTGCGGCAAGGTTCAGCAGGAGTTTCTTGTTTATTGTGCCGATATGATGAACGGGGGTGGGAATCTCATCGGTCCCTTTTTTCTTCCGCCTTTTCTTGGTGTCAACCGCGACTTTTGTCATTATATGATTGATTTACTGTACGAATAAGAAGTTTTTGAATTGCCAGATATCTTCACGGTCGTAATCGTTCTCCGGGTTCTCCTTGAAGAAGACCACGCGGTTCTTCAGGGGCGTCCAGTCTGAAGCCGTTGACCGGAACTCTCCGAGGTACGGTTTTGCAATATTCAGCACGAAATCGTGCGGGAGGTCGTCCGGGAGGCAGAACCCTTCCCGCGGGTGTTTGATCATCCACATGACAGCGCTGACAACCCCGAGCGCGACCTGGATGGTGGTCGCGTTCTGGCCGGGAGCGAGTTTCTTTGCTTCGTTGATCGGGAGGATACTTCCCGTCCACCATGATTTGTAGGGATGGCCCATCAGGAGGGCGCCCAGGATGTCGGCACCGGTGACGATCTCGCGGTCGCTCATGATCCGGAGCTTGGGCTGGAGCACGTAGTTCCGGGCGCGGAGCTCGTGGATGGACGCGATGGTGGCGTCACAGGGCATGTACGCGTAATGTACCGTGGGCCGGTAGACTGCCTTGCCGTCTTTCCAGACCGTCCAGCGGTCTGAGATGCCGAATGCTTCGCCATGGCGGATGACCATGCCGATGATCTCCTGGTTGGGGATCCATGAACGGACCCAGGTATTGAGCCCCATCTTCGGGATGAGGATACCGTTCTTGGGGCCGACGGGTGGAACGATGGCAAGCGGGGGCAGGGTCTTTTCGTGTGTGCCCCAGCCGATCTCTGCCGGGGCGACACCCTCTTCGCGGAGCCCCTCGATGCACCAGGTGCCGACAAACTCTCCCACTTTCTTGGGGGTCCGGGAGATCTGGGTGTCATGCTCGGAACAGTGGATCACTTTCACGCCGACTTCCATCGCCAGTTCCCCGAATTTTTGTTCTGTTATCAAATGCTGGATCCTTGTTGGGTCCTGCGCGATCTTATCAGCAATCATCCTCTGGGCAATATCGACAAGTCCCTGTTTTGCGAAGTGGGAGATGAGCCCGGGGTTTGCGCCGTGATCGACAACGCAGGTGGGGGCATCGTCCCAGTCCTTTGTCAGTTCCATGAGCCGCATCTGCCGGAAATACAGGGTCTTCTCGTAGGGGTTTGCCGTCTCGATCCCTGAGTCCGGGTCCCACGCTTCGACCGAGGTGTTGACGTACAGGACCTCGTGGTCATGGCACCACTGGGCAAGATCGCAGCTGTCGATGTTCCATGCCTCGTCGATCAGGAGCCCGCCGGGGGAGAGGTATTCTCCAAGGATCCCGGTAAGGTTTTCCTGGGTAACTTTCTTCTTGACGAAGCAGAGGCCGCCGGCTGTCCATGCTTTCAGGTCAGGGGACTTGTCCTTGAAATCCATGATAGTGATCTGCTCGAGCGGGATGGTAACATGACGGAGCAGGATCGGGAGCATGCATTTGGCAACCGCGCCGTATCCTATGATCAGGACCTTGTTTTTGAATTCCATTCTCTCCTCCTGCAGGTCCCGTAAGGCCTGCACAGGACTATTGGGCGCGAGTTGTATTAAACACGACGAAGATCCGTGATATCCTGGTGCTGCGGAGAGGCTTGGCATTCCTCCCGGTCAGGTCTCCCGGTCTTTGCCCGGTTCACGGAACGAAATCCTCTTATTCTGCCCGGCCAACTTTTCCGTCAGGAAGTATCGCATGGGTGCAAAAGAGGAGATGGACCTGCTCCTGTCCCGGGAGGCCCTGGTGGCAACAGTCGGGACGATCAAACCGTATGCTCTTGCCCTCCTTGTTTTCACCGGGCTCCTCCTCGAGCTCGTGGTCCATTACCAGCTGAAGATCTCTATTGCATACACGCATTTCTTCTACCTGATCATCGCTATTGCCGGCCTGTGGTACGGGAAAAAAGCGATCCCGCTCGCGCTCTTTTTCGGCGGGCTCCAGATCGTAGTTGGCTGGTGGATCACCGGATCGATAGCGCCCGATTCCCTTGTCCGGGCTGCGATGCTCTTTGTGGTTGCGTACATCATCGGGTACATTGCCGATACCCTGAATAGTTACTACGCTATGATCGGGGCACAGAACCGGGACCTGCGGGAGGTGAATGAACGGCTGGCCGCATCGGAGCACGCCTTCCAGACCGCAAACAAGAAACTGAACCTCCTCTCCAGTGTCACGCGGCACGACATCCGGAACCAGCTCTCCGCCCTTCTCTCGTACCTGGAACTCTCCCGGATGCAGGTCACGGATCCCGCTGCAATAGCGCGGATCGAGAAGGAACAGAAAACAGCCCATGCAATCGAACGGCAGCTCGATTTCATGAAGACCTACGAGGAGATCGGTGTGGTTGCCCCGCAATGGCAGGATATCCGCTCCGTCGGCGAGCGCCTCCAGGCACGGCTCCCGGCAAACGAGGTGAGCCTGATCCTCCCGGAGACGGGGATTGAGGTGTATGCTGATCCCCTTCTGGAGAAAGTCTTCGAGAACCTTCTTGATAACTCGCTCCGCCACGGGGAGCGGGTGAAGAAGATAACGATCTCCACCCGGCCGGGCCCGGATAACGGCCTTTTTCTGGTGTACGAGGATGACGGGGTGGGGATCCGGAACGAAGACAAGGAACGGGTCTTTGTGAAAGGATTCGGGAAGAACACCGGTCTTGGCATGTTCCTCTCCCGGGAGATCCTTGCCATCACCGATCTCGCGATGATCGAGAACGGTGTCTACGGGGAGGGAGTCCGGTTCGAGATCCGTGTCCCTGAAGGGAAACACAGGGTCGTTGCCGTGAGCGAGTAAAAACAAAGGATAATAATGCCGCAGATACTGGCCAAACCCCGGCGGGTTTCCTGCTTTCCTGCCCGCCATCCCGGACCTGCTTCCGGTCACAATGATGTATTTATTGTGGTGGAGAACATACATATCAGGAGTCACAATCACCACAACAGTGGTTTTTTACGGGGTGGCGTATCTTGGCAGACAAAAATGCACCAATGGACCAGCGCGAACTGATGACCCTCCAGAACTACCTGCAGGAGTACGGGCAGCAGGCTGAACTTTTTGTCCAGCAGCTGCAGATGCTGGAGAACGGGAGGATGGAGGCGCATGCTGCCATCGAAGCGCTCGAAGGAATGCTCGCCTCGGAAGACGGCACTGTCCTCCTCCAGATCGGAGGCGGGGCAAGTGTCCGCGCTAAAATCGTGGAACCCGAGAAGGTTCTCCTTGCAATCGGGTCCGAAGTTGTTGTGGAACGTTCCAACAAGGACGCCGTGGAGTTCTTAAAAGAGCGGATCATGGAGATGGAAGCCTCGGCAAAGAAGGTTGCCGAGACGCTCGACCGTCTCCGTGCCCAGATGAACGAGATCAACAAACGGATCGAGTCCGGCTACCAGCAGGCGATGGCTGCCGGGCAGGATCTGGGCTGATCCGGAGCACCTGCCCATGTTCGGGGGACTGCGGGAGAAGCTCAAAGCGGCACGCGAGCGCCTTGGCGGCAGTATCAACGCTGCAGCAGCCCGGGCTGAACCCGGGGGAGAGACAACCCCCGTGGATACAGTAAAACCTCCCGTCCCTGCACCAAAACCGGATACAGTGCCCGGCACTGCCGCTGTACCTGCGCCGGAACCTTCTGCCCCGTCTTTCGTCCAGAAGATGAAGACGCTCATCATCGACCGCGAACTGATTGTCTCGGAAAAAGACCTCGATGATGCGCTCTCCGAGCTGGAACTCACTCTCCTTGAAAGCGACGTAGCCCTCCCGGCAACCGATGCCATCATCAGCAGCGTTGAGAAGAACCTTGTCGGCAGGCACCGCAAGATCGGCGAATCGGTCGACCACCTCGTTGTCCATGCGTTAAAAGCTGCCCTGCTGGACGTGCTCGGGCAGGGGTTCGATCTCAAGGCATATATCGCGAAGCGCGAGCGTCCTGTGAAGATTTTGTTCACGGGTGTGAACGGCACCGGGAAGACCACGACTGTTGCCAAGATCGGGTCCTGGCTCCGGAAGGAAGGATTCACCGTTGTCATCGGTGCAGGCGACACCTACCGCGCCGGGGCAATCGAGCAGATTGCCGTGCATGCAGAACGGATCGGCATCCGGGTCATCCAGCACCAGGAGGGTGCCGATCCTTCGGCAGTGCTGTTCGATACCGTGGAGTATGCAAAAGCCCACAAGATCGATGTGGTCCTCGCGGATACCGCCGGCCGGTTCCACAACAAGGCAAACCTGATGAGCCAGCTCGAGAAGATCAAACGCGTCATGAAACCAGACCTTGTCGTGTACGTGGACGAAGCTGTCGCCGGTAATGACGCCGTGACGCGTGCCTTCGAGTTCGACCGGACCGTGGGCGCAGATGCCGTTGTGCTGACCAAGGCCGACATGGACTCCCGGGGCGGGGCGGCGATCTCGATTGCCCACACCATCGGAAAACCCCTGATGTTCCTTGGTGTCGGGCAGGCCTATGACGATATCATGCCCTTCGAGCCGGCAACGGTTGTGGAAGAGCTGCTGGAAGGTGGTGCGTGATGCTCGACAACCTGTCCTCTTCGTTAAAGGATGCTCTCAAGAAACTGGCCGGCAAGACTGTTGTCGACCGGGCAGCAGTCGACGACCTGGTAAAGGATCTCCAGCGTGCGCTCATCTCGTCCGATGTGAATGTCAAGCTCGTGATGGAGCTCAGTAAGGCGATCCGCACCCGGTCCCTTGAAGAGGAGCCACCCAAGGGCATGAACGTCCGCGAGCACGTGCTCCGGATCGTGTACCAGGAGCTGGTCCGCCTTGTCTGGACCTCTACTGAAGTCCGGCTCGAACCCCAGACCATCCTGATGGCAGGCCTGCAGGGGAGCGGCAAGACCACGACCACGGCAAAGCTCGCCCGCTACTTCCAGAAGAAGGGGATGAAGGTCGGTGTCATCTGCGCCGACACGTTCCGGCCCGGTGCCTTCGACCAGATCTCCACGCTCTGTAACAAGATCAATGTCCCCTGCTTTGGCAACCCGCAGGAAAAGGACGCCCTGAAGATCACCCGCGAAGGCCTTGCAGCCTTAAAAGAGCAGGAACTGATCATTGTCGATACGCAGGGGCGGCATGCTCTTGAGGCAGACCTGATCAAAGAGATCATCGACCTCAATGTGCTGACCAGGGCAACCCACCGCTGGCTCGTCATCGATGCCGCGCTTGGACAGCAGGCAAGTGAGCAGGCGAAGCGCTTCCACGAGGCCATCGGGATCGACGGGGTCATCATCACCAAGATGGACGGTACCGCAAAAGGCGGTGGCGCCATGTCGGCCGTTGCCGAGACGAAGAGCGGGATCGCGTTCATCGGTTCGGGGGAGACGATCGAGGACCTCGAACGGTTCGATCCCGACGGCTTCATCTCCCGCCTGCTCGGCATGGGGGACTTAAAAGCCCTTGTTGAGCGGGCGAACGAGGCCATCAACCCCGAAGACGTTGACGTCAACGCCATGATGAAGGGGAAGTTCACCCTCCGCGACATGTACAAGCAGCTCGAGGCCCTCAACAAGATGGGCCCCTTAAAGCAGATCATGGGGATGCTCCCGCTCGGGAACATGCAGTTGCCCGAGGGAGTATACGATGTCACGAGCACGAAGATGGTCCGGTACCGGATCATCATGGACTCGATGA
>NZ_PIZH01000103.1 GCF_002835825.1 Methanoregula sp.
GCATCCGCGAGTGCCGCCTCCACAAACCGGGGCCCGAGCTCGTGGAAGAGCTCCACTTGGATGCCGGCACGCGAGACCGGGGATCGTCCCAACACCAGCACCCGGGAAATCGTGCTGCGGGGGCAGTCGGCGGCGATCAGGACCTTGTACCCGATATCCACACTCCCCCCCGGACCCCGCGTCGTGACCGTATTGATCCCCAGGCCGCAGACACCTGCGTGGAGCAGGTATCCTGCACCGGCATCGGCTGCATGCTCCGCCATCTCACGGTCAAGCATCCCGCGATCCACCACATACGCCATGGTCTTCTGTGCATCGATCTGGATCCGGGATCCCTTACCGGAGATAACCCGGGCCCCGGTGACCTTGTTCCGGACCGGACGCTCCGATACCCGGCACTCGGCAAACGCGGCATTTGAGAGGAGTCCGGCGCACTGGACCGGGTGCCCGATTGTCCCGTGCTCCTCGATGCAGAGCGTTGAGAGGCCCGCTGCTGCGCAGGCACCCGCCGCTGCACTGCCGGCCGGTCCGGCACCGACAACGACGACATCGTACTTCGCGGAATGAAGCGGGATCATGGCGGAGTTTTAAAAATGGGCAGAGTTATGACCTGCGGCCGGGCTTGTGGGTGGTACTGGCGGTGACCGGGACGGAATCATCACCCGTTTCACCGGGCCGGTAGAGCCCGAGCAGGATCGAAAAGATACCAAATGCAAAGGCCAGCGTTCCCACGATGGACAGGTACAGGTTGTCGGCAAATCCCGGGAAGTAGTAAAACAGCGCTGCAAGGAGTGCAAGCCCGAAGAGGATCATGGCGGGCAGGAAGATATACTTGGTCCGCGGGTGCTCAAGGGAGAGCGTGATATCAGTGAACCCGTTGTAGAATGCCACCGCTGCGATGATCAGGAGGAAGAGGATCGCAACAAAATCCGCGTAGATGATGGAGATGACACCCGCAATCAGCAGGGCGGCGGCTAACCCGAACCAGATACCGGACTCGTCGCCCTTCCCCGTGATGGCAAGGAATCCCAGGATGGCGATCCCCAGGATGATCAACAGCCAGAAGAACACTTTAAAGGTATTAAGCGTTATTTCCGGCAGCAGGAGCGCAAGGATACCAAAGAGGATTCCCACAAATCCCCTCATAAGGCACGAAGTTTTTGTATCAAACATGGTTTCACCGGGCAGTACCGCTGTCCGCTCTTTCGTGTACTGTATTTGTCAATTCAACTACAAAATGCATACTGTCGGGAATATATCGCAGAAGCAATGGGCAATGCAGGTTGCAGAGACAGGCACATTTCGCGAGACCCGACTGCGGGGCGATGTGTACTTATGGCCGTAAATGATACCGGATAGAACACACGAAGCGGAACCCCTTATGCCGACCCCTCCCGTACACTCCCCTGATTCCTCCCGGATTTCCGGGGTCATTGCCGGAGAACTGGCGCTCGCGGAGGAGAAATTTTCCGCCCTTCGGGCACAGCCTGAACCATGGCGCCTGCAGCAGGTCGTCCTTGCCCTCTGTATCCTGGCAAACATCGTCCTCTACATCATCCGCCCCGATTATATCATCCTCTTCATTGCCGCCAGTTTCTACCTCAACATGTTCTACTTCTTAACACTCCTTGTCCCGACAAGCCCGGGTGCAGTCTCCCTGCAGAAGCCGGAGATCACCCGCTTCCACACCTGGCTCTGGGAGAACGGCATCCGGTCCGGCACCCGGCAGTTCACCCGGATCTTCGTCAACGCATTCTTCATGAACTGCCGGACCCTGACCTTCCCGCTGGGGCTGCTCTTCTCCATTGACATTGTTTTCACGCTGATCGTCTGGTATGCCGGCCTCGTTCCCGGCAACACCGCGCTCTTTGTCATTGCCCAGTCCCTCATCATCATCACGTTCTACGGCCTTGTCTGGAAAGTCGAGCCTTTCACGGAAGGGTTTGCCCAGAACCTCGACCGGTTCAGGAGCCGGCTCTCCCGCGACCTGCCCCCTGCACTCATCTCGCTCCTGTTCCTCACCGGATTCCTGGCAATCGTCTTTCTCTTCCTCACGTCAATTATTCTCCTGCCGGGGATCACCCTGAACACCTTTCTTTCCGAGTCTGGTTTGAAGGAACTTGCGCACCTGGTTTCCCTGCTGGCGGTCCTTGCAGTCAGCCAGTACTTCATCGTCCGCACCCTCCACGGCCAGCAGAGCCGGGCCATGGCCGGCCGCCTGATGGAGTACCGGCTGTTGCTCCTGAAAAGCCTTACACGGGATATTGGAGAAGGCAGTGGTGATACCGGGGACATCGAGAGCCGGTACGAGATGACGTCCCGGCTCCTCGAATCGCGTATTTACCGGCTCACCCGGAATGCTCTTGCCGGCGCATTTCCGGTCTATGTGGTGGACCCGGACTTTTCTGTCATGATGGATACCACGACACTCACGGCGATCAAGGGATACATCCGGGAAGACCGTCATGAATAAAAGGTATCGGCTGCCCTGCGCGACCATACCGGTAAAAAGAGAATAGCGTAAATACTTGCCTCGATTATGTTAAACCGGTAATACAACCATGGCAGACGATGTAACACTCTCCGCCCAGGACATGGTCGAGCTCCAGCTCTTCCCCTGGTGGCTCCTCCTCCTCTGGGGGATCCTTGCACTGTTCCTTGGGATCGCTCTCCTCATGACTCCGGGGATGACCACGGTTCTCCTCATCACGTTCATGGGAGCCTACTGGCTCGTGGGCGGGATCTTTATGCTCGCCAGCCTTGCGGTTGACAGGACCGCGATGGGCTGGAAGATCTTCCTTTCCATCATCAACATCATCGCCGGCATCCTGATCCTTATCTACCCGTTCTATGCAACACTGTTTACCCTGGAACTCGTGATCATCTTCATCGGCTTCTGGGCCTGCTTTGTCGGGGCTGCCCACATCTTCCAGGCATTCACGAAGAAGGACTGGGGCAACGGCGTGATTGGAATCATCAGCCTGATCTTCGGCCTCCTGCTGCTCGTCAACTCCCTTGTCGCAGCACTCCTCCTGCCCTTTGTCGCAGGCGGCTTCGCCATCGTCATGGGCCTCTGCTCCATCTTTGTCTCGTTCATGGCAAAGAAGTGTGCGGATTCTGTGAAGGCGGCGTAATTTTTTTATCTTTTTTCTTTTGGCTGCCGCCTTTCTTCACCAGGCTGACAGGTTTGCACATTTCTCTGGCTGACACGCCGGCTGATTCCGCTTCCGGAACGCGAATGCGATCTCCTCCCATGCCTTGTCAAGAAGCCCGCGGTAATACTGCTGGTCGAAGGTCTTTGCTGCCCACACCGGCTCTGCCTGGTACCGCTTTGCATCGGTTACCACGTAGTGGATCTTCATGCCGGGGGCAACGGAAGCCCCCTGTTCCCGGTATGCCCGGACCGCAGCCCCTTCAATGCACCGGTGGGCGTAATTCAGGCGGCTGATCCTCCGGCTGATTGCCATTTCCTGCCCCGATGCTGAGGGGAGCCGGGCAATGGTCTTCCGATAGATCCCGCGGACGGTATCCCACACTGCATCCAGTTCCGCCACTGTTCCCGCACGGCCCATTTCTGTCAGCATCTCCTGTTGCATGGCGCGGATGAACTCCGGCGTGTCGTGCCGGCGGGCCGCAATCCCCCTGACCTTCACGCTGCCATCGGGAAGCCTGCCGAAGTACCGGTTGTACGCCCCGAACCCGTCCGCAAGCGGCAGGAAGACGATCCAGTCGAAGTGTTCACATTCAAGGTGCAGCCGTGTCTCCTGCTCGACCCGGGCTTTCAGGAGACTGACGTGGGCACCCTGCACCCAGAGGCAGTCCACGATCCCGTGCAGGACAGAAAACCCCATCTCCTCGGCAATATCCTTTGTTTTGATGAGGAGCTCCCGCGACTGCCTTGTTATCCCCTCGTGCACCTCGATCCTCCCGAACTTCGCGTTCTTGTAGCCCGTGTACCCGAAGCAGGTGACAAGCATCCACTTCAGGATGGAGTCGGTCCCGTTGAACGCGGGATCGGTTTTCTTCAGCTGCTTTGTCCGGATCCGCAGGTCGAGAAGGGGTTTGAGGACCGCAGGAAGAAAGCCCGGTTGTTCCGGGTGCCCGATGGTCTCCGGGGAGAGGTTCTCCTGCACGATGATTGAGGGGTACATGGACGTGAAATCGATCTCCTCCACGTTCCAGAATACCCCCGGCCGGGGCTGGAACATCATCCCGCCCCGGTCCGCTGCCTGGAGCGTGCTGATCCGCCGGATTGTCTCGCCGTCACTCTTCCGGAACGGGACCGCTATGTCCCACCGGATGGCCTCATACGTCTCGTAGCTGCTGATGAGAGTCCCCGGGGTGAAGCGCGAGACCAGGTTGGGGGAAAGCCCCGAGAGCCGGGCTGACATCAGGACACCTTCGAGCCCCCCCTCGCGGAATACAAACGACCGCTCTGTATCGATCAGGATTCTCCCGTCCGGGACAAGGGCAGCATCCTTGTGCTCCATCTTCCCGTAACTCCAGTACGAACGGGAGTTCATCGACCGGTACTTCCCGTTCCGGGAAAACGGCATGACGAGACCACGGTCCTGTGCCAGACGTTGGAGCCGGGGCATCCATGCGTCCGCATCCGGCATCAGGATGACATCCGGATCAAGGGATGAGATACGCGAGAAGAGGGCGGAAAGAACCGTTCCTTCGGGCCCGGAAAAGTGCTCGATGCGCTCGTGGACCACCTCGACCTCCGGAAGAGTTGCCGAACGCTCCGGCTCACCGTGGATCCGGATTGTGATCACGTCAAGATCATGAAAAATTTCAGGATAGAACCGGTCGCTGTTGTTCCCGCTGCACGGGAAGATCCCGTGTTCCGCCATGAACCGCTGGTCGCGGCGCACATCCACGTTGAAGAGCTGCACATCGTACTGCGCCTGCTCCTCGATGACCTCGGCAACCCTGCGGTCTGCAAAGACACGGTACCCCGGAAGACTGCCAAAAACTGTGCGGATAGTACACTCCTCCGCGTTGTACCGCTCCTCCAGCGCATCGATCATATCGTGGCTGGCATGCGGGTCGGTAAAGTGGACGAGAAACGGGGGGTCGTAGGGGTGGTGGACCCGGGTGACGGCCCCGCCCTCCTTTGTCCAGAGATCAATGCCGCCATTGCGGTACGCGGAGTCAAGGATCCACATCGTCGTTTCTCTCCGTATTGAGTCGCTCCTGGCGTTTGAGGATCTCAACCAGGACCGAGAACGTCGCTGCCTCCAGCGGATCGTTGCAGGCGACGAATGCCTCGCTGGAGTGCTCCTTTGCCAGGTCCGCGAGCTCCTTCCCGTATTTCTGGTCCTCCTTTCTGAGCGCACGGGCCGACCGGGCCCAGCGGTCCGCCACATCTTTTACGCCCAGGCGGGGGCTCACGAACGTCCGGCCCATCATCCCACATCCAGCGTGCGCTGCCCGCCGGCGAGTGGCCCGCCGTTCCGCTGCAATCGGATCGCCCGGGGCGAGATTCGCGATGAGAGGTCTTCGGCAGCCGCGATCTCGATGATCCGGTCTGCCTGGCGCATCAGCGCGGCAAACGTCCGGTCAATGGCCGGCGTATAGAGGATGACCAGCGACTCCCGGCCGGCATCCTTCAGCGCCCCGGCAACCGGTGCAAGTATCTTCTCCGCGCCCTCGAAGAGCGTGGGGTCGTGCTCGACAAGGACAATGGTGTGCGACGCCTCCCGGAGCACCGAGAGGAGCTGGTGGGCCGTGAACGCCCGGCGGATCTCGAAGTTCGTGCTGTCCCGGTGGATCCCTGAAAGGACCCGGGAGTAGTTCCCGCCGATGTAGAGGAAGAGGAAACGCTGGAGATCCGCGTTGCTGTTGATGGCCGAGACCATCATGTGTACCGGTGCAACCACCGCGTTGCAGCTGCCCGGGTAGAGGCTCATTCCCTTACGGATCTCGATCTGCATAGCACCGGATCGCTGCTGCGCAGCAGGAGATAAGGCTCAGGCTGGCGGGGGGTGAAAGTGCCCGGCACGTTCCGCAAGTTTGATGAGGCGCGGGGCGCGATGAGAGGGATGATGTGCAGCCGGTACGCGCTCTGGGCCGTGGATGATTTGGGGGGTCGCTTCCTCATCGTTGATCCCACCATCGGGTTCCGGTCCCATTTCAACATAGCACCGCGATCGGAGAACCCGGTGGTTGTTTCAGCGGAGAGCAGGAACCGGATCCGGCTGATGGAGTGGGGGCTTCTGCCGCACTGGGCAAAGGATGGATCGACACTGCCCCGCCCGATCAATGCACGGGCCGAGTCCCTTTCAGAAAAGCCGATGTTCCGGCAACTGCTTGAGGA
>NZ_PIZH01000104.1 GCF_002835825.1 Methanoregula sp.
ATAGTGTAGTGTGTGGGATTTGAAAGGGTCTGCACATTATATACTGTAATTAAGAACGGGGGATTCCGTCAGGCCGAGGAATTCCTCCGGGTTTCTTCTCAACCTTAGTCGTTGGTGGGACTCGGTAAATCGAAGAATCCCTTCGGGATTCTTCTCGAACCTCGTCCTTGAGAGGACTCGGTTTATAGAAAACACTTATTACCCCTCCCATGCCATATAATAAAGCACCATTCATGGAGCAGCGTTATTGTTTACGCTGCGAGTGTCTGCAAAGATGCGAGATTCCTCTGTTGAGGTAGCCAAGCCTGGTATGGCGCAGGTTTGCTAAACCTGTGTCCGAAAGGACTCGGGAGTTCAAATCTCCCCCTCAGCGCTAAAAGAGACAGTCTCACAATCGAGGGGATTGGATGGCTCAGGAAGAAGACATTAAGTATTTCGTAAGGGTTGGTACTACCGATCTCGATGGTACCAAGTCCGTGAGGGTTGCTCTCACCGGCATCAAGGGTGTCGGCAGGCATACCGCCACGGTTATTACCCGCATGGCAAAGGTGGACGAGTACGCACAACTCGGCCGCATGGACGAGGCGTCGGTTGACCGGCTCCGCGTTGCTGTTGAACAGTACAACAGCAAGATTCCGTCCTGGATGGCAAACCGCCCGAAGGACGTGTACACCGGTGAGCAGAAGCACCTCTTTGGCGGCGACGTCACGATGGCCAAGGAAGAGGACGTCAACCTGATGAGGAAGATCCGCTGCTACCGTGGCATCCGCCACGAGACCGGCCAGAAGGTCCGCGGCCAGCGTACCAAGTCCACCGGCAGGACCGGATCGACTGTTGGTGTCAAGCGCAAGTCCGCCGGAGGCTCGTAATCATGGGATACCCAGGCAAGAACCACAAGTCTTACCAGACGCCCAAGCGCCCGTGGGAGAAAGCCCGCATCGAGGCCGAGACCCGTCTCGTCATCGAATACGGTCTCCGCAACAAGCGTGAAGTCTGGAAGGCACAGGCCTACCTGCGCAAGTACCGGACCGGTGCCCGGCACCTGCTTGCGCTCGGCTCGAGCGCTGCCGATGCTGCGCTCTACGAGACCAAGAAGGCAGAACTGATAGCATCGCTCCAGCGCGGCGGGATCCTCGGTCCTGACGCGGACATTGATGCTATCCTCTCGCTGAAGGTCCAGGCCTCGCTCGAACGCCGGCTCCAGACCATCGTGTACCGCAAGGGTCTCGCCAGGTCTGTCAAGCAGGCACGGCAGCTGATCACCCACGGACACGTAGCGATTGACGGCCGCCGGGTAAACATCCCCGGATACCTTGTCAAGCGCAGCGAAGAGTCGCAGATCACCTACTTTGGCACTTCCCCGTTCGTCTCCGACTCCCATGCGGAGAAGACCCGGATCATGAAGCCCGCGACCGGGCCCAAGGCAATGCCCCAGCCCGAAGGTCACTTCCGTGGCCGGGGGAGGAGGTAATCCATGGCAGCAAACGAGAAGGAAAAGTGGGGTATCGCCCACATCTTCGCATCCTTCAACAACACGATCATCACCATCACCGACCTGTCCGGCGCAGAGACCGTGACCAAGTCGAGCGGTGGCATGGTCGTCAAGCAGGACAGGAACGAGAGTTCACCTTACGCCGCCATGCAGATGGCCAGCAACGTTGCGCAGACCGCCCGCGAGAAGGGCATCGTCGGCGTCCACGTCAGGGTCCGTGCACCCGGCCAGGGCAAGCAGAGAAGCCCCGGCCCCGGTGCACAGGCAGCCATCCGTGCGCTCGCCCGTGCCGGCATGCGCATCGGCCGTATTGAAGATGTCACCCCAATCCCCCACGACTCCTGCCGCCCCAAGGGCGGACGGCGTGGAAGGAGAGTGTGATGGAGATAGAATTCGCCAGTCTGGACGACTCCCTCGCACGATTCACGCTCTCGGGAGCGAGCCCCGCCTTTGCCAACGCCTTCCGGCGGGCAATGATCGGTGAAGTGCCAACCCTCGCCATCGAGGATGTGCGCATCTATGACAACACGAGCGCACTCTTCGATGAGATGCTGGCACACCGCCTCGGGCTCATCCCCTTAAAGACCGACCTCTCGGTCTACTCGACCCAGGACACATGCTCGTGCGGAGGGGCAGGCTGCCCCGGCTGCACGGCTACCTACACCTTAAGCGTTGAGGGCCCCCGGATGGTCACCTCCAGTGACCTCATCCCGCAGGACCCCGGCGCAGCACCGGTGTATGACAACATCCCGATCGTGAAACTCACGAAAGGGCAGAAACTCGTCATCGAGGCACGTGCCATCCTCAACTCAGGAAAGGCGCACGCAAAGTGGCAGTCAACGCTGGTATGCGGGTACAAGAACCACCCCGTCATCACCGTCAGCGACGTCTGCGATGCCTGCGGCATGTGCGTCGAGGAGTGCCCCCGCGACATCCTCGTTGCAAAGGGAAAGAAAGTCCAGGTTGCAGAAGGAAAGCTCCCCGAATGCTCCATGTGCAGGCTCTGCGAACGGGCATGCCTTGCGAGCGGTATCGGGGACGAGCCGGCAATAAAAATATCCGCCGAACCCGACCGTTTTATCTTCGTGGTCGAGAGCGACGGGTCCCTGCCGGCAAAAGAGATCATGAATCGTGCCCTGTCGTTTATCAGGGAGCAGGCAGACGAGCTGGAACAACAGCTTGGCGAATTATCAGGGGATGAAAAGAAATGACAAGAATCATTGAGAAGACGAACCCCCGTCTGACGAGTCTCATCTCGCTCCTCAAGAACAAGGGCCGCGAGAACGAGGCGAAGATCTGGCGCGAGATTGCAAACAGGCTCGAGACCCCGAACCGGAACTATGCCGAGGTCAACCTGTCCAAGATCAACCGGTACGCCCAGAACGGAGAGACGATCATTGTCCCGGGCAAGGTCCTTGGGAGCGGCGTGCTGGAGCAGTCCGTCAAGGTCGCGGCGCTGAACTTTTCCGCGTCGGCCACAAGCAAGATCAGGGACGCGAAAGGCCAGTGCATGACCATTGAACAGCTGATAAAGGACAACCCCAAGGGCAGCGGTGTCCGGATCCTGAGGTGAAGAAGACATGGTAACCGTAATCAATGGAGACGGCCTGCTTCTCGGGCGCCTGGCAAGCATCGTAGCACAGCGGAGCCTTGCGGGTGAAGAGATCGCCATCGTCAATGTTGAGAATGTCGTGATCTCCGGCAGCAGGGCCCGGGTGCTCGGGAACTACAAGCACAAGCGCGAACGCGGTGCATCCGGATCCCACTGGGGACCGTTCGTCCCGCGCCGGCCGGACCACCTCATGAAGAGGACCATCCGTGGCATGCTCCCCTACAAGCGCCCCCGGGGCGTTGAGGCAATGAAGTCCATCAAGTGCTATGTCGGGGTTCCCGTTGACCTCGTCGGCAAAGAGATGGAAGTGATCGAGGATGCGCACATGAACCGCCTGAACAACCCGAACCACATCACGCTCGGTGCAGTCAGCACGTTCCTCGGAGCAAAGTTCTAAGGTGGCCATTATGGTAAAGATCATCAACACAAGCGGAAAACGCAAGACGGCAATCGCCCGAGCGACCTTAAAGGCCGGCAAGGGTGTCATCCGGGTTAACTCGGTCCCCCTCGATGCATACGGGTCGATCACCACCCGGATGAAGATCTCCGAGCCGCTCCTCCTCGTCCCCAATGCAGTCAGTGGCATCGATGTCACCATCGATGTTGCCGGTGGCGGTGTGATGGGTCAGGCAGAAGCAGTCCGGACGGCACTCGCCCGCGGCATCGTCCAGTGGCACAACGACCCCGCGATGAAGGACATTTACCTGTCCTACGACAGGACGCTCCTTGTCAACGACTCGCGCCAGAAGGAAGCCAAGAAGCCGCACGGCTCCGGTGCCCGCGCCAAGTTCCAAAAGTCTTATCGTTAAACCAGAAGATATGATGAGAGGTCAGATATCTTGATACCCGTACGATGTTTCACCTGTGGAAAACCGATCTCCACAGCATGGGAAGAGTTCCGGGTCAGGAGAGAGAAAGGCGAGGATCCCAGAAAGATCCTCGACGATCTCAATATTTCGCGGTACTGCTGCCGCCGGATGCTCCTGACGCACAAAGAGATCATCGATGAGCTCAACCCGTACCAGTAAAAAGGAAGATGACAGTATGAACGCGGGGTCGTAGGGTAGCCTGGACCATCCTATTGCGTTCGGGACGCAGTGACCTGAGTTCGAATCTCAGCGACCCCATTTCAACCATTCAAGGAAAACCACAACATCTGATTTGAGGACACGAATGCAGACGCAGAACTATACCCGGTATGAACGGGCAAGGATCATTGGAGCAAGGGCTCTGCAGATATCAATGGGTGCTCCGTTACTTATCACCACGACACGGATCGATCCGCTGGAGATCGCCATCGAGGAATTCACCAACAACACCATCCCCATTACCGTAAAGAGGAAGTAGGAGACCGGGCTATATGACCATCATTGAGGTAATCGAGCTGCGGACGATTCTTGACAGCCGGGGCAACCCGACGGTCGAGGCGGACGTGTACACGGGGAGCGGCCACGGCAGGTCGGCAGCCCCGAGCGGCGCCAGTACGGGCTCGCTTGAGGCAAAGGTGAAGCCTCCGGCAGAAGCGGTGGATAACGCCCTCCAGAACGTGATCCCGGCCCTCATCGGCATGGACGCGCTGGACCAGGAGAGTTTCGACGAGCAGCTCCGGGACATCGATGGTACCGCTGACTTCTCAGGGATCGGTGCGAACATTGCCGTCGCCCTCTCGCTTGCAAACGCGAAGGCAGCAGCCGTATCACTCGGCCAGCCGCTCTTCCGCTACCTTGGCGGGGCGTTTTGTAAGGAGATGCCGCTCCCGCTCGGGAATGTCATCGGCGGCGGCGCCCATGCGGCGAACGCGACCGAGATCCAGGAGTTCCTCATCGTCCCCGGGGATGCAGCGGATGCAGAAGAGGCAGTCTTTGCGAATGCTGCCGTCCACCGCACGGTGAAGGCACTCTTAAAGAAGAAAGGAATTGCCGCTGGCAAGGGTGATGAGGGTGCATGGGCACCGCAGATCGACGATGCCCTCGCATTTGAGCTCATTGCCGAAGCGGCCGGAATAGTCGCCGACGAGATGAAAGTCTCGGTCGATATGGGTATCGATGTTGCGGCGAGCCAGATGTGGGACGGGAAAGCATACAAGTACCGCAAGACCACGCGCTCGACCGAGGACCAGATCGCCTATATCGCGGAACTCGTGGACAAGTACAACCTTGTCTACGTGGAAGATCCCCTCCACGAGGACGACTTCGACGCGTTCGCGGAACTCACCAGCCAGGTCGGCAACCGCTGCCTGGTCTGCGGCGACGATATCTTCGTCACGCAGGTCGAACGCATCCAGCAGGGCATCGAGTGCGATGCTGCAAACTGCGTCTTAATCAAGCCCAACCAGGTGGGCACCCTCACCGACACGTTCGATGCGGTGCAGCTCGCCCACCAGAACGGCCTGGACACGGTGATGAGCCACCGGTCCGGTGAAACCACCGATACCACCATCGCCCACCTTGCAACGGCATTCTCCTGCGTATTCTTAAAGTGCGGGATTGTCGGCGGGGAGCGCATTGCAAAATTAAACGAACTGATACGCATCGAGGAACAGCTATGACCCAAGCAACAGAAATGGAAATTGAACTGAAAGAACCGCTCATCCCCGTCGAGGAGTACCTCGCAGCCGGTGTCCACATCGGCACCCAGCAGAAGAGCGAGGACATGAAGAAGTTCATCTACCGCGTCCGCGGCGATGGCCTCTACATTCTCGACATCCGCGAGACCGACAACCGGATCAAGACTGCCGCGAAGTTCTTAAGCCAGTACGAGGCCCCGAACATCCTCGTCGTTACGTCCCGGCAGTACGGCCAGTACCCGGCCAAGAAGTTCGCCGACACCATCGGCGCCATGTCCGCAACCGGCCGGTTCATCCCGGGCCTTTTGACAAACCCTGTCCTTGACGGTTATATCGAGCCGCAGGTTGTCGTTGTCACTGACCCGATCGGCGATGCGCAGGTCATCAACGAGGCAGTCCAGTGCGGGATCCCCGTCCTTGCGCTCTGCGACACCAACAACATGACGAAGTTTGTTGATCTCGTCATCCCGACCAACAACAAGGGTCGCAAGGCGCTCTCGATGATCTACTTCCTCTTAACCCGCGAGATGCTCCGGCTCCGCGGTATCTCCACAGCGCTCACC
>NZ_PIZH01000105.1 GCF_002835825.1 Methanoregula sp.
TTACGCCGGCTTGATCTCCACAAGCTTCAGCACACGGCCTTTATCGCAGATATCCGGAGCATTGCCCAGGACATCCACCACAATGTATTTTTCCCCCTCGACAACACCTTCGGGGCGGCAGAGGTCAAAACTCCGGCAGTCATGCCGGTTGCAGGAAAATTCCGGTTTGATCTTGGAGTTGATGATCGCCATCTCAGGGCTGATCATGAGGGTGATGGGGGCTTCCATCACCTCAACCGCCGTTGCACCATTGAGGTGCACTGTGCAGTCGTGGTGGGTTGTCCTGACCGTGACAACACGGTATTTCCTTCCTTTCTGCAGGTTATTGCAGGCCTTCTTCACCTTGCACGTCCCGCATTCGGCAACCTCACCTTCGTAGATGAACTCTGTCCCCGGCTTTGCAAGCACCGTTCCGACCAGGGTCACTTTTGTCTTTGCGTCCGTCATGCCAGCCACCTCATTCCATATACAGCATCTGCACCAGGTTCTCTGCCGATTCGCGGGTCAGCCCCATATCGAATATGGTAAAGCGCTCGGGACGGATATCCTTTGCCATCAGGAGCGCCTCCACCGCCGTTGCATCGTCAATGCCCACATCTTTTGGAGTAACCGGCGCCCCGATACTCTTGAGCGATGCACGGATTCCCTTCCAGTCACCGCCATGGAGGTACATCGAGATGATTGTGCCAATCCCGCAGCTTTCGCCATGGAGTGCCTTTCCCGGGGCGAGGCGTTCAAGGGCATGGGAGAACTTGTGCTCCCCGCCGCTTGCCGGGCGCGATGACCCGGCAATACTCATGGCAACCCCGCTGGACACGAGCGCTTTCGTTACGATCCATGCTGACTCCTCGCTGGACGGTTTAATGAGAGGGGCATTCTTCACGAGAATCTCCGCGGTCATCTTCGAGAGGGCGGCTGCATACTCGCTCACCTGCTCGCCTTTCACCCGGTGGGCGAGTTCCCAGTCGAGGATGGCCGTGTAATTGGAGATGACATCCGCACACCCGGCTGCAAGCAGGCGATGGGGGGCACGTGCGATGATCGCGGTGTCTGCCACGATGGCGAGGGGAGGATGGGCCTGGAGCGAGGAATGCCCCCCTTCAACGGCTACCGATGCCCGGGCCGAGGCGATCCCGTCATGCGATGCCGCTGTAGGGACGGATATGAACGGGCGGTCAAGGTTGTATGAGACGATCTTTGCGGTATCGATGACCCTTCCGCCGCCGACACCGATAAGGAAATCCGCATCTGCAGCTGCCATCTCGGCTTTCTTGATGAGGGGAAGACTGATCTCTTCGGCAAAGAACGGGACAATGGACCGGTTGCTTAATAGAACCTCCCGGACACGGTTCCCGGCAAGTTCCATGGTACTCTTTCCCGAGATCAGGAGCGCTTTCTTCCCCAGTTTCAGGTCATCGCAGACCGAGGGCAGTTGCTGGAAGACGTCATGGCCGATCACAACGTCGCGGGGCAGCTGCATCCACCGGGACTTGTCAAAGACCTTCTCTTTGAGTAATTTTATTGCATCTGCGCTCATTGTAATCATGGATGATTAGTGATTTCATCTACAAATACTACATCGATCCCATCAGGCTTGGCCAACCCTATAATGTTGTCGACACGCTGACCTACGCCCTTATCCTTGTCGTTGGTGTCTACCTGCTGTACCGCTGGTTATCCACGTCCACGTGGCTCTCGGATATCGGGTTTACCATCGACGCCACCTTCATCCTTTCGACCATCCCCTATGTGATTCTCGGGGGTGTCATGCGGGTCATCGAAGATACCGGCATGATCACCGGCGATTTCAAGTATCTCCTGATAACCCCGCTCATCTATTTCGTCCTCTTCTTCTTTACCATCGGCATGCTCTTCCTCTCGCGGTACCTCACGCTCCAGGGACTCACGAAGCACTACCTTACATTCTATTTCTGGGCAGGTACCTTCGCTGTCGTTGTTGCCTCGCTCATCCTTATTGCCTGGAGCACGACTCACCATGGTATCGATTTTTACGTGCTCGGAATAATCCCGCTCATGACTGTTGTGGCAACGGCCCTTGTCTGGGCGTTCATGCGCTATGTCTGCCGGTGGGAGTATGTCAATGACCCGCTGTACATCACCCTCCTCTTCGGGCAGCTCCTCGATGCCAGCGCCACGAGCTTCGGGATCGACCTCCACCCGACTCTCCAGTACGTTGAGCAGCATGTTGTCGGCTTTCACCTCATCGAACTGACCGGCACAGCGTTCATCATGTACCCCCTGAAACTCATCGTCCTCTTCCCGGCAATCTACATCATGCAGCTCTACCGAAAGGAGGCAAACACGGCATTCTGGCACCTCGTGCTGCTGGCGATGATTGTTGTCGGATTTGCACCCGGTGTCCGCGACATGGTCCGGATGGTCCTCTATGTCTAACTCCCCGATGACCAACGCCCTGATAATCACGCTCCTCCTCTTTTTTTCCACCATGTGTGTCGGGTGGATCGGATCTGCCCAGAATCCTGCCATAGGCGAGCAGCTCATGGACCTTTTTGCCAAGGAAGTTGCCGGAGAGATCACCAAGGACAACCCGGTGGACATGTGCGCCAAGCTGTTCGGGAACAACCTCGGGGCCTGCATCCTCCTCTTCCTTGGCGGGGCGTCCTTTGGGATCCTGACCATCTTTATCATGAGCTTAAATGGCATCGTCATCGGGGCGATCATGGAGATTGTCCACGAAACCCACTCGCCGCTGTTTGTCGCTGCCGCCCTCATCCCGCACGGGATCTTCGAGATCCCGGCGTTCATCATCGCGGGGGCACTCGGGATACTCCTTGCGCAGGGTCTTATTGCAGAATGGTACGGTGAGGGAGATACCGGGAAAGAGGCTGCCAGGTACGGAAGGCTCTTTGTGCTCTCCGTCCTCCCGCTTATTGCCATCGCCGCATGTGTCGAGGCTTTTATTACGCCGGTTATCATACAATTAGTAGCTTAAGAGGACACGAGATGGACGACGATACAGGCACCCTGCCGACAAAGCAGGACTTTTCCGGATGGTTCAATGATATTCTCTGGCGGGCCGAGATCATGGATGTCCGCTACCCGGTTAAGGGGCTGTACGTCTGGTACCCGTACGGGTTTGCAATCCGCAAGTTTGTCTATAACCGGCTCCGGGAACTCCTTGACCGCGACCATGAGGAGACGCTCTTCCCGCTGCTCATTCCCGAGCAGGAGTTCATGAAGGAGGCCGAGCACATCAAGGGCTTCGAGAATGAGGTCTACTGGGTTACGCACGGGGGAACAACCCCGCTCGACGTCAAACTTGCCCTCCGGCCCACGAGCGAGACTGCGATCTACCCGATGTACGCCCTCTGGCTCCGTTCACACGCTGACCTGCCGATGAAGTACTACCAGATCGTCAACACGTTCCGGTACGAGACCAAGCAGACCCGGCCCCTCATCCGCCTCCGCGAGATTACTTCGTTCATGGAGTCCCACACGGTCCACGCCACGTGGGATGAGGCAGAAGCCCAATGCGAGTACGAGCTGGGGCTCACCAAAGAGTTTTACGACGGCCTTTGTATCCCCATCACCATCTCGAAACGGCCGGACTGGGATAAGTTCCCGGGTGCCGATTACACGATCGCGGTTGACGCCATCATGCCCAACGGTCGTACCCTCCAGATCGGGACTGTCCACCATCTCGGGACGCACTTCTCGAAGACCTTCTCCATCAACTTCGAGGACAAGAACGGGGAGCAGCAGCTCGCCAACCAGACCTGTTACGGGATATCAGAGCGGTCGATCGCCGCCCTCCTCTCCCTGCATGGTGACGACAAGGGGCTCGTCCTTCCCCCCGCTGTTGCTCCCGTCCAGGCAGTCATTGTCCCGATCACCATTGGAAAGCGCCACGAGGATGTTCTCGCTGCAGCAAAGAAACTGGAATCCGACCTGAAGGCTGCCGGGTTCCGGGTGAAGATGGACACCCGGGACATGCGTCCCGGTGCCAAGTACTACTGGTGGGAACTCCGGGGGGTGCCCCTCCGGCTCGAACTCGGGCCAAGGGATATTGACAACGGAAAAGTGATGGCCGTGAAGCGGACGGGGGAGAAGACATCCCTCGAGCTTGCTACAGTCTGCGACGGGGTGACGCGGGTGCTTGCGGAGATTACCGACGGGATTCGCGCCAAGGCCGAGGAGCATACGAAGTCCCACCTCTGCTCCGTTGACTCAATGGATGCCCTCAATACTGCCTTAAATGACGGGAAGGTTGCTGTCGTCCACTGGTGCCGCGAGCGCGAATGCGGTGATGCCATCGAGGAGAAAGCAAACTCTTCCATCCTCGGGACAGAAGTAAGGTCGCCCTATGTTGCGGCAACCGATGGGAAGTGTATTGTGTGCGGTAAGCCGGGCAAAGCCACTCTCGTAGGAAGAACCTACTGATTATTTATCCCTTTTTTTTGGCAAGTGTGTGACAGGAGTCCTAAAACTCAGCTCCCTTTTGGCGGCTGTTCATCGAGTCGCTTCTCGATCCGATCCAGGCGGGCAGCCAGATCTGCATGCTGCCGGTTCTGTTCCTGGATCGCATCACGGATCTCTGCAAGTGCAGGATCGCTCCCCCCGTTCTGATCCTTCTCTTCTGAAATCTCGTCAGGATCCGGTGTCAGGAGCTTGTTGGCGATATAACCAGCGAGAGTCCCAAAGAGCCCGACTCCCATGGTCATCACCATGATGCCCACCATCCGCCCGGCATTCGTTACCGGGTAGTGGTCCCCGTATCCTACCGTCGTGATGGTCACGTACACCCACCACATTGCCTCGGATGCCGAGTGGATATTGGCATCCGGCGAGGCACGCTCGGCCGTGAGGACGAGGAACGCACCGCTCTCGATAACGAGCATGACACAGAAAACAACGATAAACAGGACGCTTTCAGCCCGGTGCTTTTTCAGTTGCCTGAGGATGTTTCTTGCCCCGTACTTATGCAGGAGCCGGTATGCCTTGAAGATCCGGAAGAGACGGAGGATTCGCAGCGCCGGAATGCTTGCGAGCAGGTCTGCCCATCCCCAGTTCCGGAAAAAGTAATGGGCTTTTGACTCCGCGGTCACGAGACGGAAGATGAAGTCAGAAAGGAAGATAATCGTTAAGAAGAAGTTAATGACCTCCAGGACCCGGACTGCATCCGGGTCCAGGCCCGGGAACCATGAGACAACGAGGTTGACAACAGAGAGGATGGAGACAAGGATGATGAAGATCTCGTAGCCGGGATCTTTCATCTCCTGCATATCGAGGGTTGCACTCTTTCCGGGGTCCATGGATGAAGCCACCAGTACAGGTAACGGTAATCCGGCATCAAACCATAAAAGAGAATGGGTTTTGGTTCCCCAACCATCACGGGGGAGTGAGGATATTGCCCTGCGCTACAATCTCGGCCGGGGCAAACCGCCGTATAGTCAGGGGTGTTGCGACTGCCGGAGCACGGACCACGATGACAGCCATCCGTTTTGCGGGAAGGTATGCCCGCGGGTTGAGCCGGATCACGAACTGCTCCCGGTCCTCAATCCTGCTGTTCTGGTCGCCGACCTGGCCCACCACGTTCAGGATCCCCCAGCAGCCCTGGGGGGGGTTACCCCAGTAACCTTCCACCGGAATAAGGGTCTCCGTCTTGATGGTATCGGCATAGACTATTGAAATCTTCTCCATGTCTATAGGTCGTGCGCCCGGGACAAGGGCAACCGTGATATCAATAGTATCGATGGTGCCCCCTGCCAGACCGTCCCCGGTCACATCGCCGACGAGGACCAGGGCCTGGCCCGGAAGGGCAGGCTCCGCTGAGAGCGTTTCTGCGATCGGCGAATGTTCCTCATCGGTGCAACCTGCAAGGAAAACGGCTGCAACAAGGAGCGTCACAATGATAAAAAACCGGTATCTCAAGGCCGGGTACCTCTGCCTGTATGCTGCGATAAAGTGGGGACTGTATCCTATAAAAACATGTTACTCTGTACAAAAATCCAACGGAGACGTGAAGAGAAAGCCGGTGAGCCAAAGGAAGGACGACTGGGATTAATTGCCGTTGTTTTCCGCCGGTCAATGTGTTCATCAACGAGTGTAAATGCCAACATTTATGACTGCAGATCGTCAGAAAAGATGGGTATGGAGCGGATAACCGCTATTGCCAAAGGCCGGGTGCAGGGCGTGGGATACCGGCATTTCGTGGAGA
>NZ_PIZH01000106.1 GCF_002835825.1 Methanoregula sp.
CATTTGTTAACAGTCTACAATCGGCGGAAAACCGCCGGCCGATTCACCACTGACCAATTATTAAGGCAGATCACTGCGTACCTTTTCGATCAGCAGTATATTTGGAAACTGACATGGTATCTTCGCAAGGTTCCCGGAGAGCAACCGTTGGCATATCGGGGATAGGATACTATCTCCCGAAAAACACGGTTACCAGCCGCGAGATGGCAGAGTGGACGGGAATCGATGAGTCGGTCTTTTCCGAAAAGATCGGGATTAAAAGAAAACATATCGCCGGCCCGGACGAACACCCGGCGGAGATGGGGATCCGGGCCGCAGGCCGGGCGATAGAGGACGCCAAAATCTCCCCGGAAGAGATCGATGTGATCGTGTACGGGGGGTTGGGATTTTACGATTATCATTTCTGGTCCCCGGCAGCAAAGATCCAGGGGGAGATCGGGGCACACAAGGCGTACGCGTTCGAGGTGAGGAATGGCTGCAACGGGGGTAACCTTGCGCTCAGCGTCTGCAGGGACATCCTCGTTGGCGATCCCAAAAAGGAGTACGCCCTGGTGGTATGCAGCGACAAGCTCTCCATGGCGGTCAATTACACTGATAAGACGGCAGTCTCATCCTTCTCCTTCGCCGATGGCGCAGCAGCATCCGTGCTGAAAAAGAACCACCGGCAGAACAAGCTGCTCTCCTATGCAAGCATCACTGACGGATCTCTTGTGGATTACGTGAAGGTTCCCTGCGGGGGGACCCGCCAGCCCATGGCCGGTCCTGCGATCTGCCGGGAGGACTGTTTCCTTCGGGTGACGGATCCGGCAGCACTCGACGGGATATTCGCCAAAACCTACCTGAAGAATTACCTTGCCGTTATCAGCGATGCACTGAAGAGCAGCGGACATACCGTCCGGGACATCGACCACCTTTTTACGAACCAGGTGAAGAAGAGCATCACGGACAGCCTCCTTGCGGAGCTCGGGCTTGACGAGTCTAAGACCATGAGGACAATGAAGGAGTACGGGCATATGGGCCCTGTCGATACCCTCTTCTGCCTGGCACGGGCCCGCAAATCGGGGAGGATCAAGCCGGGCGACCTCGTCGTCCTTGCCGGGAGTGCAATCGGGTTCACATGGGCGGCAATGGTGCTGGAATACCAGTGAACGATGGCCGGTGATTTCCGGCTCTTTCCTTCCCTTTCAAAAAAAAACCCTGATCGTCACCAGGTTCCGGAACAATGCCCCCCAATGAGAGCGCTCTTCATGACCGTATCATGCCCCAGGCGGATTCCCTGAACCGGATAAGATCGGATATGCACGCATTATAGGGTGTCGCAATACCCAGCCGCTCTCCCTCCCTGACGACCGCACCATTCAGGTAATCGATCTCGGTTTTATGCCCATGTAAAATGTCCTGCAACATGGAGGACCGGTGCCGGGCCATCACCGGGATCAGGGCTCCCTGCAGGTACCCGAGGAAAGTATCGGGATCCCTCCATTCGAGACGTATGCCTTCCCTCTGGACAACGACGTAGATCTCCCTGACGATCTGTTCAATGATGTGCCAGCTGTCCGGCCCCCGCAGGTCCCCGTACGCGACACCCGTAATGGCACTGAGTGGGTTTAAGGAACAGTTGATGAGGTTCTTGGACCAGAGTTTTCCCTTGATATGTCCGGTGGGTTCAACAGGGATTCCGGCCTTTGTCAGGATATCGGCAAGGCCCATGACCCCCGCATCCAGCCCTTCCGGGAACCGGCCGATCTGCAGGGGCCCCGCATTAGCCGTAACCTGGACAGCGCAGTCCCCTTCCCGCACGAACCCGGTAAGGACAACGCCGCCAATGACATGATCTGTGTACTGTGCAATCGTTTCCTCATTGCCGATACCATTCTGGAAACTGACCACATCGGCAGCACCTACCAGGTCCTTATACTGCCGGCAGATGCTGTCTGTATCCTGCGACTTTGACGTGACAAGGACATAGTCAAACGGCTCGTTGCCTTCAAGAGTACTGACACAGGGAAAGCTGAAGGATTCATCACCCCATGCACCGTGGATGGAGAAACCGCTCCGGGAGATCCCCGAGGCATACTGTTCCCTTGTTACCGCAACAACGTCAGCGACCCGGGAGAGTTTTGCGGCAAGCGGAAGCCCTACCGCCCCGGCGCCGAGAACAAGGATCCTGACCGGGCTGCTCATGTGGTGAAATATCATGCGTGATTGGTTATCAACTCTTCACCAGAATGTCGTACACCGCGTGCCATTGGGCAGGCGAATATGAACGCACAACACGCTCGGAGGTGACGGTCCCGCCCAGTTCGCGGATCCGCGCTTCGTGCTCCCTTTCGGCAGATACCAGCGAGTAGAAGTGGATCGTCCCGCCCGGCCGCACGAGCCGGAACGCTTCTGACAAAAATTCTGTGCCGGCAAGGGGCAGGTTCATGACCACCCGGTCAAACCGCCACGGAAGAATCCGGACAAGGTGCCGGGCGTCCATGAGCAGCGGGAGAACATTTTCTACCCGGTTCCTGTCCAGGTTCTCAAGCATCATGGCAACTGCTTTTGGGTTGAGATCCGATGCTACGATAAGGGATGCCTGCTTTGAAAGCGTGATCGCAAACGGCCCTACCCCTGCAAACATATCAAGGACAAGTTCTCCTCCCCGTACCTGGGCGAGGATGCGCTGGCGCTCAGTGGAGAGCCGGGCCGAGAAGTAGGCGCCGGCAAGGTCCACGGCAAATGAATACCCGTGCTCGGTCACGAACGTGCGGGTTGTCGGCTTCCCGGCAAGGATGGAGAACTCCCGCGTCCGGTACTCCCCATGGACTTCCCCCTCCGCGGAGACGACGGTGTGGAGCGAGGGGCGGGATTTCAGGAGTGCCTCAGCTCCCCCGGGGTCCTGTTCCTGCATGATAGCAATCCCGCCCACCAGCTCGTGCCGGGGAAGCGGTTCCCTGCCCGGGTGCGCCTCGAACTCGAACCAGGACGCCCCCTCGCGCTCCTCTCGGAGCGGCAGGATGAGGTCGGGACCCTCGCGCAGGACCTTAAGCGAGGGATCAAGCGCACCCTCCCGTATCAGCGCCTGCCGCACCTCTTCCCCTTGCCGTGCGGGGACCCGGATCCCCCACTGGCCGGCCTGCCTTTTAACCACGTGTATCATTACGGTATAGGTGCTAATAAGTAATCATGGCTGATGATGCACAGCGCCGCAGCGGGCAGGACGGCGGCGCACAATCAGGTCAGGACCAAGAGAGGGATGCCGTTATCCACGCAAAACTGAAAGACGGGACGCTGAAGATCTACGAACTGGAAAAGGAACTCATGCCCATCGATGCTATCCGTGTCCGGCGCGGGTTTATCGAGCAGGAGACCGGTACAAAACTCGATAACATCGGTATCTTCAGCATCGATGTGGAGCGCGTGACAAAGCGCAACTGCGAGAACATGATCGGGACCGTGCAGGTTCCGGTCGGTGTTGCCGGGCCGGTCCTCGTCAACGGGGGTTGTGCCAGCGGGAAGTACTGGCTCCCGCTCGCGACAACGGAAGGGGCCCTTGTCGCCTCGGTCAACCGCGGGTGCAACGCGATTACGAAGGCCGGGGGTGCAGACGTGCGCATCATCCATGACGGCATGACCCGGGCACCTGTCTTTGCCACGGAGAGCGTAAGCCACGCGGTGCAGGTTGGCGACTGGGTGAAAGCACACCACGACGAGCTCAAGGCCGCGGCCGAGAGCACGACCTCCCATGGGAAACTGACCGGGATTGTCACGTTCGTGACCGGCACCAGCGTCTATGTCCGGATGGAGTTCGACACCAAGGACGCGATGGGCATGAACATGGTCACCATCGCAAGCGCAAAGGTCGCAGACATGATTGCACAGGGCACCGGCGCACGGCTCATCGCCCTCTCAGGCAACATGTGCACCGACAAAAAACCCGCCACGATCAACAGTATCATGGGCCGGGGCCGGAGTGTGGTTGCCGGGGTCGCCCTCACCCATGAACAGATCAAAACGATCTTCAAGACCGACGCGCAGTCCCTCTTCGAGGTGAACTACCGGAAGAACCTGGTCGGCTCTGCCCGGGCCGGTGCCATGGGGTTCAATGCGCATGCCGCAAACATCGTTGCCGCGATGTTCATCGCCTGCGGCCAGGACGCGGCCCACGCGATCGACGGGAGCACCTGCATCACCACGGTCGACCAGACAGAGACCGGGGTTTATGTTTCCGTCACGCTGCCATCCCTTCCGGTGGGTACTGTTGGCGGGGGGACCGCGGTCGACACCCAGCAGGAGTGTTTACAACTCCTCGGTGTTGCCGGTAGCGGTACTCCTCCGGGTACGAATGCGAGGAAACTCGCGGAAATTATCGGCGCCGGCGTCCTTGCCGGCGAACTCTCCCTTCTTGGTGCCCTTGCGGCCCAGCACCTTGCCCGCGCCCACCAGCAGCTCGGCCGGGGATAATCCCCCGTTCTATTCATTTCTTTTTTTCATCCTGATTGCAGGAAAAAGAGTGTTACTGCTTCACCCGCTTGTCCGGGAAGAGCTCGTCAAAGGACTTCTC
Source organism: Methanoregula sp. (assembly GCF_002835825.1). GTDB lineage: Archaea > Halobacteriota > Methanomicrobia > Methanomicrobiales > Methanospirillaceae > Methanoregula. The sequence goes on from NZ_PIZH01000106.1 coordinate 4,550, forward strand.
GTCACGGTTCAGGTACCTGAATGCCTTCAGACGGTTGGTGCGCCTTCCGACCCAGTAGATGAACATGGGGACACAGAGGACCGGCACCGACAGGTACAGCGACCCGGAGAGTGCAGGATTGAACGCAAGCACGACGAGGGCGATGACCTCAAGTATGACCCCGACAATAACCGGCATCCACGGGGAGAGCGGGGCTGGTGCAACAATATCGGCATCGGTATACCCGCGCTCGTAAATTCTCCTGCGGAAGACCACCTGCGCCCAGCAGATGGAGATCCAGCAGATGGCACCAGTGAAGGCCGAGACGGAAAGGAGCCAGATGTAAAGCTGGCCCTCGCCGTTCGTGAACCACCAGAGCGAGAGGACAAGCCAGCAGCACGCAAGCGTGACGAGCGTGCCCACCATGGGGACGCAGTTGCGGTTCAGCCGCGAGAGGAACCGGGGCGCCATCCCCTCGATCGAGAGGCCGTAGAGGGCTCGCACCGCCCCGTAGAACCCGCTGTTGGCGCAGGAGAATGCCGCGGTCAGGACAATGAAAGAGAGTACGGCTGCTGCTTCCTGGAACCCGTACTTCGCAAGTGCCGTCGAGAAGACGCTGTCGGTAAGCCCCGCCTCGGCAAACGGGATGATGAGAATGAGGAACAGGATGGGGAGGATATCGACGCGGATGATCCGGTGGACCACCTGGCGGCAGGCCTTCGGCACCGTCTGCTTCGGGTTCTGGGTCTCTGCGGCAGCAAGGCCTACAATCTCCGAGCCCTGGAAGTTGACGAGGATTAAGGCCATGTTGGCGACAAGGATGAAGGCCCCGGCCGGAAAGATGTCGTCATACAGGTTCCCACCCGGCGGGAAGACAACGCTCGTCCCGATGAAGCCGGCGGTACCGATGAGCCCGAGAACAATGAGGGCCGCGACAACGCAGAAGATGATGTTGTGCACAATCTTGATGATCGCAAGCGAACTCTCCACAAGGCCGAATCCCCCCACATGGATTAGGTTCAGGAGGGTGATCATGAGGAGGAACGCAACCGCCCACAATACCACCGGCACCGTCGGGACAAAGACATGCATGATGATGCCCCCTGCCACAGCCTCCGATGGAATATACGCGCACCAGTTGAACCAGTAGCTCCAGCCGGTACCTACGGCCCAGGTGGGGGAGATGAACTCTGCCGAGTAGCTGATGAAATTGCCCTGGCGCGGGACATTGACCAGCAACTCGGCAAATGACTGCATCACGGTGTAGATGATGAGGCCGCCAATGGCGTAGAGGAGGATTACGCTTGGGCCCATCTCTGATATGAGATACCCAGTGCCGAGGAAATAGCAGGAGCCGATGATCCCCCCGATGGCGATCAGGTTGGCCATCCACGGGCGGATGCCGCGTTTCAGCCCGAACTCCCCCATGGGCGGCAGCGGATCGCGGGGGCGATGATGGTGTGCTTTGCTCTCTTCGATCTCTTCCTTTATTGGATCGGAGTCCGGGAAGGGAAAGTCCGGCTCGTTTCTGTCACGGACAGGGTCCTGGGGCGGGCTGGTCTTGGTCACACGGCACTCACTCGCTCCACGATCCGTAGACCTTAGATGACGCATCCGG
>NZ_PIZH01000107.1 GCF_002835825.1 Methanoregula sp.
CGGGTGCTGCCGCTTTTCCGGGTATAGCGTTTTTCCGTATGGTACACCGGAATTTTTTCTTCCATGAGCATCCGGATATTCTCCAGGTCCACGGAGATATGGTCCGGGTGGGTGATATCCTTCACGGTGAGGCTGAGCAGCTCCCTCTTTGGGTAGCCTGTCATGATCTCCCATGCTGAGTTTACAGAAAAGAATCTCAGCTCTTTTGTGACAAGCGCAATTCCCAGTGGACTGCTATCGAAAATTTTTTTGAAAAGTTCTTCTTGCAGGGGAATTGCTTCACCGGGAATAGTGTTATTCTCTGCCATCAGACTGTCCGGCCCTGATCCTGATATGCTGGATGGGGTGGTTTGTGCTTATAATTGTATGGGGACACACAGTTCCGCATATTTCTGGTGATAATGAGAATTCCCTCGCAAAGGATCGGATTATCTGTTACGATGCCGTTCCTATACGAAAGGCATTTTCGGATCTCGCGATGCTCATTCAACCGTGGCAGAAGGCCGTCTCCACGCTCCTTCGGGAACAGTTATCACGAACCGGGCCCCCCTCCCCGGTTCTCCCGTCTCAGCGATCGAGATACCGGTGATGGCCAGGATCTCGCGGGAGAGGAAGAGGCCAAGGCCGGTGTTGTGCCCGAATCCTTTTGTGAACAGCCGGCTTTTATCTTCCAGGGGAATACCGACTCCATTGTCTTCAACCGTGATCACAAGTGCCGGTCCGGATGCCTGCGTTGTGATATCGATCCTCGTCATTTTCGGCCCCCCGTACCGGAGTGAGTTATCGATCAGGTTGTAGAAGACTTTCTCTAAAAGCGGATCGCCATACACTTCCCAATCCCCTGCGTCGGCAGTGAATACAATATCCCGCAGGGGGAGAGAGGCCCGGGAAATTTCAACGGCTTCTCCCACATTCTGCCAGACTGGCGAATTTACCCCGAGGTCCTGGTATTCCTTGGTGAAGACGATCTGGCGTTCGATAGCAAATGCGGCACGTTCAGCCTTCAGGAGATATTCTGAAGTCTCCGCGGTATTGCCAAGGGACTCTTTCGATAACTCCAGGAACGCTTTCAAGGAAAAGAGCTGGTTCTTGATGTCATGCCGTGTTATGCTGGAGAGCAGATTCAGCTTCCGGTTGACTTCGTGGAGTGCCTGTTCAGCCTGCCTCCGCTCCTGGATATCGTAACACGATCCGATATACCCGGCAAACTTTCCATCGGCAGTGAAGAACGGCGTGCCATTGTCATACAGCCAGTGGTAGGTGCCATCATGGTACCGGAGCCGGTATTCCATGGAAAACGGCGTTTTTGCATGGAAATTGTCGAGGTAGATCTTCAGGCATCGGTCGAAATCCTCCGGGTGCACGCCTTCTGCCCACCCGTCACCCAGTTCCTGGCCGAGTGTCCGGCCGGTGAAGTCAAGCCAGTTCCGGTTGAAGTAATCGCATTTTGCATTCACGTCTGCACGCCAGATCGGGTTGGGGAAATCGTCGAGGACTTTTAAGTAGAAGTCATGGGACTTCCGGATCTCGTCCTGCACCCGCCTCTCTTCCGTGATATCCTCAAACGCCGCGACAAAATACCCCTGTTGCGGGCTGAAGACCGATATCCTGAGCAGTTTTTTTATGGGCAGGAAATCGATCTCGAACCGTTTTGAAACCCCGGTCGAAGCCACCTGTCCATAGATATCAAAGAGTTCAGGTGTCAGTTTCCGGATATCGGGAATGACCTCGAGCACCCGTTTTCCTTTCACATCATTGAGACCCGTCAACTGCCCGAACGCGGCATTCACGTCAAGGTATACCCAGTCCACAGGCCTCCCGTTCCTGTCATAGATCATCCGGCAGTAGGCAAATCCTTCCAGCATATTTTCAAAGAGTGTACGGTATTTTCTCTCACTTTCCAGCAGGGCCTTCCTGTCTTCGGAAAGATGTTCCGAAAGATATGCAACAACGGCAGCGATTCCGGCAAACACCAGGAACCGGAGCCATGCCCCGGAAATGACATCTGTGTTCCCGTCACCGTAAAGATAGACCAGCCAGACATAGGCAAGGGCAAGGAGCAGGGACAGGAGAAAACCGCGGTACCGGTAGTGATAGGCAAGCAGGATGATGGGGAAGTAAAACAGGTGCATGAAGATGATAGTAATTCCCTGCATCAGGCAATAGAGCGAGACTGCAATGGCTGCTGCTGTGCTGGCAATGATGAGCAGCTGCCAGAGATATTCGGGCAGGGAGACGCCAGATATGCTGCTTTTGCCGTCGGGATGGGAATGGGAATACGCCATGGAGATGCACCTGATAATGAAAATCCGGACAGGATCTTCCGGGAATATATACGCTTGATGGGGGTGTTTTTGTTTATAATGTTATTTCCGGAGTAATCTCCCTGTATTTCCTGACAGGCGGGTGTAAGGATTTTTTATTGTTCTGGTCTCCCTGCAGGGACGAACATACCGAATATCTAACAGGCACGGACTCCAATAGTATCACAGAACCTGACCATGCCTGAGGAACAGGATTGCCGGCAGTGCGGAAAGTGCTGCGAGAAATGGGGCTGGGACCAGAAGGGGATACCGGAGGATCTCGTCCCGTGGATCGAGGCAGGGCGTACCGATATCCTGCAACACGTCGGGATCATGTTCTCCGACCGGAAACATTCTACCGGAAAAGATCTCACGCTTGCCGACCTCTCCCGTGTGGTTCGTATCGATTACTGGGTTAATGTAAACGGAGGAATGCTGACGTATTGCCCGTTCTTTTTCCGGGCCGGTGACGGGAAGGTATATTGCCGCATCCATCTGGCAAAACCTGCGGTCTGTATTGGTTTTACGCCATGGAACGAAAGGATCCGCGATTATGCCCTGAACTGTCCGGCCTGCCGGGATAGTATTCCCTGAAAAAAAGATCTTCCGCGCCTGACCCCGGATTTATTGGTTTCCTTTTGGTCTTTCAGCGAACCGGTACGCACCTTTCGGTACCAGCAGTTCAAACCGCACACCTTTTCCCGCTTCGCCGGTCTCCCGGATCGTGATCCCGGTGATGGAAAGGATCTCGCGTGCAAGGAAAAGACCAAGGCCGCTTCCTCTCCCCCCTCCCTGTTCGAAGATCCTGGATTTTTGTTCGTCCGTTATCCCGACACCGTTATCGGTAAGGATGATGACCAGTCCGTCCCCGGACTCGCGATACGTGAGCGAGACCTCGGTGACCCGCTGGCCGTGGATGAAACTGTTCTCGACCAGATTGAAAAAAACCTTCTCCAGGAGCAGGTCCGCATAGATCTCGAGACCTTCAACCATCATGCGGCGCTCGATCTTCAGGGAGTCCAGGTGGGAGATTGCATACAGGAAGACCTGCCCGACATTCTGCCATTTCGGCGGGTGGATTCCCAGGTCCTGGTAGGTCTTGGTGAAATTCAGCGAGCTGACGATCTTACTGATGAGAAACGCTTCCTTGTCGATATAGGTCAGTGCTTTTGCTTCATCGCGGCTGCTTACGGAAAGCTGGATGTACGCAGAAAGGGCAAAGACGGTGGACTGGATGTCCTGGAAGATTACCCTGTTCAGGAGCCCCAGTTTCTTCCGGGCCTGTTCCAGTGCCCGTTCTGCCCTCCTTGCCTCGCTGATGTCCCGACCGATGGCAAGGACCCTGGGCTCGTTCTCTCCCCGTTCATTGACCGATTCAATCCTGCGCAGGCGCATCTCGACAGGGAACTCGCTGCCATCTCTTCTCCGGCAGACCCAGTTGAATTCAGCCTGCCCTTTTTCCAGCACCTCACGGATATGCATAAATGCCATTTCCGTGGTATATCCGCTTCCACTCATGTCCGTTGGATCTGCTTTCAGTATCTCATCCCGCCTCATCCCGAAAGCCCTGAGAACATTCTCATTCACATCAATGATGTGTCCGTCAGAACCATGGACAAAGATAAGGTCCGGAGATCCCTCATAGATTGCTTCAAGATGCTTTTTGGCACTGATGAGTTCTTTCTCTGCGATGACACGGTCTGTGATATCGACAACCGAGATGATGATCTGGCCGGTCCCCGGAACGATCGCTACGTGCATGATACAATACAGGATAGTGCCGTATCGGGTGATGAACCGGAATTCATACGATGACGGTGCAAACACCGGGTCTTTCATGCGGGCGTGGTAAAACTCTTTCATGCGCTGGTATTCATCGTGGGTCACAAACTCCTTCCAGAGGTGTTTTCCCGCCAGCTCTTCGACCGTATATCCGGAAAGCTGAGCGAACCGTTCGTTTGCCTGGATGATCAGGGTATCCCGGTTGATGACGATGGAGGCGGACCCGGTCGTGTTGAAGACGGTCCGGTAGAAAACCTCGGAATCCCGGAGTGCTTTTTCAGATGTTCTCCTTGTTGAGATGTCCCGGCAGAGGGTCAGGATATGGATAGTGCTGCCATATGATACAACGGTTGCATTGATCTCGACAGGGGTGATGAGTCCTTTGGGACTGACATAATCCACTTCAAAATTCCGGATCACACCGGTCTTTGCGCACTGGGCAACTGCTTGCGCGTTCCTCTCCTTCTCATAATCCGCGGTCCACTCAAGTACGCTCCGGCCGAGAAGCTCGTCCAGCCGTTCATGCCCCGATAACTCGACATATTTCTGGTTGGCATCGATCACAAGGCCTGCAGCATCTATGACAACAAAACCGGTTCCTGTTGTTTCAACGAGTGTCCTGTACAGCCGCTCGCTCTCCCGGTGTGCTTCTTCAGCTTCTTTCTGCGGAGTAATATCAATAATGGAGCCAATGGCGACCTCGCGATTGACATCAAAGCGGGCAGAGAACTGACCCCAGAACTCTTTTTTCGTCCGATGGTTCCGGAACCTGACAATATGATTTTCTATCTGCCCGTGCTCTTTTAGAATCCGCCCCACCTCTATACGGTCTTCCGGGTTCACATAGAGGGCGAGGATGTCGCTGCCAATTGCCATTTCGATTGAATCAAATCCGGCAAGGTCTGCATATTTCTTGTTGCAGGCAACTACGGTTGCATTTTTGAAACTCGTCTCAAAAAGTCCTACCTGTGCGAACTGGTAGAGGTTCCGGTATTTCCACTCGCTTTCCTGAACCGCCTGTTCCCGCCGGGCCAGTTCTTCATAGTTCGCCCTGAGTTCTTCTTCGGTTTCTGCAATGTTTTCATAGGCGGACTTCAGGGCCTGGTTCTTTTTCTCCAGGTCAAGCATCTTTTCCCGGAGTTCCGGATAGTAACTCTTGCGGAGCGATGACTCGCCAAGGCCGATAATCTTCTTTCGCTGGTCCTGCCAGTCCGGGTGCTCATCAGAGGGCATTTGCGTAGATCCGTTCGATATCTGCTGCGGTCGGCTGCCGCGGGTTGGTTGCCATGCATGGATCGCCAAGGGCATTCCGGGCAAGGGCCGGGATATCCGCCTTTGACACACCAAGGTCGCTGAGCGTGTCCGTTATCCCCACCGATTCGCGGAGGTTCCTTACAGCGCCGATAATCTCTTCCTGTGCACTCTTGCCACCCGGGCCCGGTTCGATTCCCAGGGCCTTTCCAATCTCCCGGTACCGTGTGGGGCACGCCGGATAGTTGAATGCCATCACGTGTTCGAGCAGCAGGGCATTGCACTCCCCGTGGGGGAGGTCCGAGAAGCCGCCGAGGCTGTGTGCCATGGCATGGACGGCACCGAGGCTGGCATTCGAGAAGGCAAGACCCGCACAAAGGCTGCCAAGCATGGTCTTGTACCGGTATTCAGTATTCAGCGGCTCCATGTATGCTTTTAAGAGATACTCACTTATCAGCCGGGTGGATTCGAATGCCTGGATGTCCGTAACCGGTGAACTGGCATTGGAGGCATATGCTTCTACACTGTGGGTAAGCGCATCCATGCCGGTGTGTGCAGTCAGTTGTGGTGAAAGGGTAGTGAGAGGAAGGGGATCGATGAGGGCGATGTCCGGGACGATCTTCTTGCTGATGATGGCGATTTTCACTCTTCTCTTCGTATCATTGATAATGGCGAACTGCGAAACGTCTGCTCCGGTCCCGGCAGTAGTTGGGATGCAGATCAGGGGGGGTGTGGGAATATGGATCTGGTCCACCCCCTCAACTTCCAGGATA
>NZ_PIZH01000108.1 GCF_002835825.1 Methanoregula sp.
GGGCAGCGTCAGAGGTGGATAGGAGACAGGGTGGGTACCCCCCATGCCGGATATGCAGCGGAAGACCCCCCCTGCGCTATCAACAGCGGTTTCATGAGCTGCCGCTGCGTACCCGTACAGGCTGCATGGGGAGGTGCCGTAATGCAGGACGTGTCACTGGAGTTGATTGTTAACATACACAGGAATGTACTTGCAGATTCACAGGCTGATCTCCGAATTGTCTCTGAAGGGAACCTGCACCAGCTGGTCTTCCAGGCTAACCTGACAGACAACCCGTTCTCCCGAGCGGCCCTTGTATTCTGGTCCCTGTGCGCATACCCTGCCTTCAGGGAGGGAAACAGGAGGACTGCGCACCGTCTTGCAGAAAAGATCCTGGACTCGGCAGGCTGCCGGGTGGACCTCCCCTGCCCAGATGTTCGGGCACTGGTGCAGGGAATCGATGCTTTCACGGTTGAGCCGGAAGATGTTGAGAGGGCGTTCAGAAGATCTGCTTCACTTGTCTCCTGATGGTCACAACGGCAATGTTGCCTGGGCTGCATCCCTCTTCTCAAAAGACGATAGCCGGACCCCGATGAGCCGGATCTTCCTGCCATCGTACTCCTCACGGAAGAGGGTATGGGATAGCGACTGTAAGGATGCAGGATTATTCGTGAAATGAGTGAGACTCCGGCTCCTGTTCCGGGTGATAAAACCCGTGTAGCGGATCTTCAGCGTGAGTGTCCGAAACCGGAGGTTTTCTTCTGACAATGTCCCGGAGACACTTCCTACAAGTGCGTCCAGCATTGAGATAATCCCCTCAACATCATCCGTATCGGTTTCGAAGGTTGTCTCCCGTGAGATTGATTTGGTCTCACCCGATCCTTCCGGTACTCTGCTGCTGTCGATCCCGCAGGCAAGATGGTGGAGAGAGACGGCACTTCGCCCGAACCTGCCGATCAGGACCTGGACATCCTGCCGTGCAAGGTCGCCGATCGTCCGGATTCCCATCTCAAAGAGCATCCCCTCGGCTTTCTTTCCCACTCCCGGGATTCTCCGTACAGGAAGCGGGGATAGGAAGTCCCGGGCTGCGGATGGCGTCACAATGGTGAGCCCGCCGGGTTTCCGGAAATCCGAGGCAATCTTGGCAATGGTCCGCGAAGGGGCAATGCCGATTGAACAGGAGAGGCCCAGACGTTTTTGGATACTCTTCCGGACTTCTTCGGCGAATGCCTGTGCTGTCTCAAAAGTTTTCAGGTGACTTATATCCAGGAATGCTTCATCGATGCTCACCTGATCCATACGGAAACCGTACGACTTGAGGATCGCCATCACCGCAGCCGATGCCCGGACATATGCGGGAAAATCCGGGGGGAGGAAGACGGCATGGGGGCAGAGGACATACGCCTGGGATATCGGCATGGCAGAGCGGATGCCGTACTTCCGCGCTTCGTAGGAACAGGTCGAGACAACCCCGCGTCCTTTTCCCTGTTTGGGATCCGCCCCGATGACAACAGGTTTTCCCGCCAGTTCCGGTTGTTTCTGCTCCTCTACGGATGCGTAAAAACTGTCCATATCGAGATGGAAAATGATCCGGCCGATGGCGGGATCAGAAATTCCTGCCGCACCGGGTATTGTATCATGGGACCTGTGGCCGGTTTCCCGGGATGGCAACACGAGCACCATACAGCACCCTCACCCACCAATGGAGAGGAAATCGCCAAGCCGGCACTGCCTCTCGCGGATGGTCGATTGCAGGAGAGGGCCTTCCTCGATGAACCGGGTCACCGGCAGCATGAATTTATCCGTCAGGTACCGGAGTGCCGGACGTATCCCTTCAAACTCGGTCGGGGTCTGCTGCATCGCGCTCCGGACATTCTCCCGGACATTGAAGACCCCCATCGGGACATAGCCATTCCTTGCCTCCCTCAAGATGATTGCCCCCGCCTGCTTTCCTTCCCGGGCAAGTGCTTCGAGCACCGCCATCTTGCAGGAGTAGTAGCACCCGCCAAGCGGGGAGTAGGTGGTTTTTTTCTTCGTACCCTCGTGGTCGGAAAAGACCAGTTCCTCATTTCCCAGCACATGGAGAAATGCCTCCGACCATTCGTACTGCCATGCCGTCGGCATCAGGATGACCGCGTAATGGTTGTTGAGGCTCGAAAACTCGTACACCCTCCAGGTATCGATCACGGCATTCCTTTTCACATCCGACAGGAGACGGTCGCCGATGATCGTATCGCAGGCCGTGATCGACCACCGTGTCGGGACAAGGTGCCGTGCCCTCCCCTGGCCCATCGTCCCGACAGAGAATGCTTTCTGGATACTGGAGAACGGCACCCTGTTTTTGTGCAGGTCCACTACGGCATCTGCCGCCCTGAGGTCTGTATCATAGAAGGTACGTTCCAGATTCGGGTTCCACCGCCCGGGCTCGACATCGAACCGTTCGATCCCCGCGCTCGGCCCAAACGGGGTGTGCTCCTCGGAAAATGACTGCCCCTGAGGGGCGGATGTAAAGGCAACTTCGCTCTCAAGCGATGATTTCGAAAGCGCTATCTCCTGGAGTTTTCCGATGAACCGGTTATCGAGATCCGCTGCATGCACCTGCCGCTTGCCCCGTATAAGGTTCATGCGGTACCCGATGATCTCTTCCTGCGTATGATTTCCGGGTATCCATGCTTCGGGCATGTCCATGACCATGGTGTCTCCATGCTCGGGGACGACCATGGGGCCCGCAAAGACATCCGGATAGTTCCAGCTCCCGATGAATACCGACGGGGGGGTACTGCCTTCAATCTCCTTACCCATGGCAAGCGATTTCATCGGCATGGTCGATGCCGTCAGTTGCCGGAGGTAGGCACCTTTCCCGATCATAGGATGATGAGAACAAGGCAGGGGACGGTATTAAGGGAGTGAGTGCGCGGGGAGAAAGTGAACAGGGCCTACCTCCGCACGGTATACCCGGCATTCCGGAGGATCCGGGTCATGGTCTCCTCCCATTTCCGGTCATCAGGCTCCTTATGCTCCTCGACACAACTCTCCCAGATCTTTGTGAGGAGGGCATTCTCGGAGCAGAGCGTCCTGATGTTCATGATCCGGCCAACGCGGCGTCCCTTGTGGTCGAGGATCAGGAGCCGCCAGCAGCCATAGTCTCGGCAGATATCGGGCCGGGTCAGGTGTGCGGTACACCATGCCTTGTCGGTTCCTGGCTGGAACCGGAAGAAGGGACAGGCATCCGGGAGGGCCGTAAAGATGCTCTTGTCGTCGAAGAGTCCGAGCTTGTCCGGGTCAACCGTCACCGGCGTATCTTCATTGGTATAATTATTATGGACGAGGAAGCGGTAGTCCCCGTACTCCTCCTTGATCACGTGGACGTACCCGAGATAACTGCAGCACTCCCCGCACTGGAAGCACTCGAACGGCAGGATACACCCCTCCCCGGATCAATGCAGGAGATTCTCCCAGACCACAAGCAGGATCTCAAGGGCGATGAGGATAATAATGATCCACTCCAGCGAGTTCGAGTGCTGGATGCGGACCTCGTCCGAGAGCATCGAGTAATTCTCCTTGATCACCCGCATCTTCCTGCTCACGTTCTCGCTCCATTGGCCGCTCCGGAGCACTTTTAACGCTGTGGCATAGACCCGCGCATTGTACACATCTTCGGTGACTTTGATCAGGTTCTCGACCTTCTCAATAATCTCCGAGATCTCGGCCGAGGTCTCCATCAGCTTGGCCATGATAGCGTGGTACTGCCGGCCCCGGAAGAACGGGGACATCCGGTCCGCGTGCTCGATGGCGTCGTACATCTTCTCCATCTCGCGGGCGAGTTCCCGGTCATAGTACCGGAGTTCCAGCACCTGCACGTTTGCAAACTCGATGAGATCGATGAGATCCGTCGGGTTATCTGGATTACAGAGCAGGGCCGAGTCCCAGGACAGGATTGCAAGGTCATCGGTTGTGTAACTGAGGGAATTTTTGATGATCTCTTCGCGCATCTGCGGGGCGATATTGGCCTTTTCGCCAAGAAGGAGCGCAACCGGATCAATGGAATCGCCCCGCTTGTCCGTGACATACACGGAGTAATCCTCGTAAAAGTCCGTATCGATGGCAAAATTTTTGATGTGCGGGCGCATGATCTCGCCAAGCGTCTTGAGGTACTGGACGTAAAATTCCGAGAGCCCTTCCTGGCCGGCAAACAAAAAGGCAATCTCTTCCAGCTTGCTGATATCTGCATCCGGCGTCTCATAGATAAAACAAAAGCTGATGGCACCGATATCGTATACGCGGGCAACGACCGAGAATTCAAACGGCCGGCCGTCCCGCTCCACCCGGATCGGGTGCATCTGGATCATGAGCGGGGGGTCCTCGATCATGATGGACTTGGGCTTGACCCGGACAAAACTCGTCCGTGCAGTAAAATAGTTCTGGGCAAGGGCCTTCTCGAGCCAGTCGAGATCCATCTCCCTTCCAATATCATAAATCCGGTAAAACCGGAGCGCTATCATGGGTATCTCTCTCCTGAATGGGGGTATTTTCGTATCTGCAATAATGAACAACCATGAAGATGATAAAGGCTTGCGAAATCTCCGTTATTAAAAAATCAGGGGGTGCAGCGCACGGGGAACGCCACAGATGCACCCTGACTGCTCGTGACGTGACAATGTTTGAAACGGCGGGGAAAAAGAGTGACAGAGGGATTATTTTCTCACAAGAACTGCGACAGCACCGGCAATCACCAGCGCAATCCCGCAGGTCAGGGGGATCAGGGAGGACTGTTGGGGGGTTGTTGGAGCAGATGACGGTGCCGAAAGGTCGGTTGCCAGCGTTGCATACAGGTTGACGGTCTCGCCTTTCACGGGATAGCGTTCGATTCTCCCCGTGTAGGGGAGATATCCGCTCTTGCTGACCGTGAACGTCTTGTAGGGTGTGCCGGTAACATAGACCTGGACAATGAGGCTGCCCTGTTCAATCGTCCCTTTCTCGTCTGCATCGAACAGCACCGTGGCACCATCGACATTACAATTCACCTTGTAATACCCGATATCGCCGCCGATTGTCGCACCGGGGGACGGCGCTGTGGTGGGATTGAGCGTGGCGTAGAGGTCGTAGGTCTGCCCTTTCCCGGGAACGGTGGGGATCGATCCCGTGTAGGTAGTGTAACCGTCTTTCTTCACGGTATATTCCCGGTACGGTGTCCCGGTACTGTACACCGGCACATAGACGACACCCCTTGTTATCTCGCCCTTGTCCAGTCCATCGAAGAAGACTGTTGCACCCTCGATATTGCAGTGCACAACATACCATCCCACGTCCCCGCCAACCGCGGTTTCGGTTGTTTCCGGGAGCAGGTTAAGTGTCGTGTACACGTGCACTTTCTCATCGGTTGAAGGTGAACTCGTGAGTGAATTGGTAAAGGTTGCGTACCCGCTCTTCTGGACACGGATTTTCTTGTATGTCGTACCTGCAGGCACCTGGACGGTCAATGCACCCAGGGCGGTTTCGCCAACGTATTTGTCATCAAGATAGACCTTGGCCCATTCAACATTGCAGTGGATGACATACCATCCCTGACCGCTTTCATCAGATGTTGTATCGGCTGCAACAGGGACAATGCAGAGACCTGCAAGAACTATCAAGAGAAGTATTGCCCGGGACTTACTGTTCATATCAATCTCCCTCTGGTACAGACTGCTTTGAGGGAATCTTATAAATAACCGTGGGAAAAGCGACATGGAACTACCTATATACGTATCCAGTATCAATTACCCGGTAGATCTCCTAGATCAATCCGGGTCCATGGATGAAACGGTGTTTCTATGAAGATGCACGACCGCCAGCAGACAACGTCAAGTACGGTCACGGTACCGTTAAGTTTCTGTATCCTTCTTCATCCCGACGGCAGGATTGAGAGACTGGTAGACCAGAAGGTCGAAGATTATTTTCTGGCACTCAGGGATGCCAGCATCGCCTGGATCGACTGCAGCATCCATGACGAGGACAAGGAGATCGAGCAGCTTGCCCAGCTGGCCGGTTTTACCAAAGTCCCGATCCCCAAACTGACCCACGGGTTCTATTCAGCGTACGAGGATTACGACACGGAGCTCGGCATCATGCTGCCCTCGGTCACGGTC
>NZ_PIZH01000109.1 GCF_002835825.1 Methanoregula sp.
GGGCATCGGGCGTGAGCCTTGCGGACGTTATGGAAGAACTGGAACACCGCCGGAAATGATCGGGGCCTTCCCCATCAATTCCCCTATTTCTGGAGAAACGCCATAAGGTCGACCACCTGCGGGAGGTCCTCGTTCTTCTGTGCTGCCGCGGCAAGGACAGTCTCTTCCACAAAGATCGGAACATCCCCTCTCAGTGCCAGCGCGATCCCGTCGCTTGGGCGGCAGTCCAGGTATTCCTCGTGACGGTTGTTCACAAACACGAGTTGCGCATAGTAGACCCCGTCCTCGACGCTGTCGATCTGGAGCGAGCGCAGGGTGATGGAAAACTTTGTGCAGAGGTCCAAAAAGAGGTCGTGCGTGAACGGGCGGGGCAGCACCTCCCGGTTCTTTGCGCTGTTGATGGAGACTGCCTCCCAGATCCCGATGAAGATCGGGAGGAATCTGCCGGAACCGTCCGTGAGGATAACAAGGGGGACCGTTGCCGTCTCCCCGGTTGCCATAAAAACGCCTTTAACCTCGCAACGGACCTGTGTCATTTCGGTGCACAGTGATTGCCGCCAACCGTGATAAGGGTTCAGGTGGGTGGCGGTGGCGGGCAGTTCTTTTCATCCTCAAGGCAGGCACGGGCTTCCCGCCGTACTATGATGATGCTTGAGAGGATGCCGAGCGCGATGTTGAAGTAATAAAGAACAATGCGCCAGAGTACGACGAAGATTCCGACAACCCCTGCCGGGAGGAAGAGGGCGTACATGGAGGTTGCGCCGACCTCGGCAATCCCCGAGCTTCCCGGGGTTAAAGGAAGCATCATCAGGATGGCGAGGATCAGCTGGATGACGAAGGACTCGAGGATGAGCGGGGGCTGCCCGAGTCCCACGAGGATGAGGGATGCGGTGATGATCTCGGAGACCCAGTAGAGGAGGGTGAAGATCATGCCCCAGAAGAGCCCGCCTTTGGCCGTGTGGACGAACCGTACCGTAGCGCCCTGGAAGTTGTCGATCTCCTTATCTGCACGGGTCAGCAGCGACTCGACCCGGGCATTTTCCCAGGTCCTCGTAAGCCACCGCGTGCAGCGTGCCACGACCCGCTTCACCGTATCCGGGCGCCGTATGGCGAGGTAGAAGAGGAAGAGGCACCCGGTTACGAAGATCCAGGTGACAAAGACCATGATCTCCGAGACGGTGCCGAGCTGCTTCCACTGGTCGGTCAGGACGATCATGGAGAATGCGGCAAGGGCTGCAAGAGCAACGCCATCGAGCACGCGTTCCATGATGACAATTGCCGTGGAATCGCCCAGGGGGACGCTGGCCTTGTAGAGTTCATGGATGCGGACCGGTTCCCCGCCAGCCTGTGCCGGCGTGATGGCAGAGGCGAGGAGGTTTGCAAAGACCAGGTTCAGGCTGTACCAGAACCCGACACGGTAGCCAAGCGAACCGGCCATCATCTTGACCCGCATGGCCCAGAAGCACATGGTCAGGAGATGCGTGAGGAACGCAAGGAGAAGGAACCAGGGATTGATCTGCGTGAGGTAGGTGAGGGTATTCTCGTTGATGGTGAGGAGGAGGATGATGACGAGGACGGCAAGGGAGAACCCGACGGATATATAGAGCCATTTCAGCTGTGACTTGTCCATTGACGTACCCCGAAAATATCTGCAACGGTCAGTCTAACAGGTTATAGGGCAAAGTATTTACTCTTTCTTTCGCCATCCCCGCCGGTTTAGTCCACGGTGAAGATTTCACGGTTTGCATGGATCGAATAAAGGCCGCACTCAACCCCTGCATCGAGCCAGCCGTGCCCGTAACTGAAGCAGGACAATCCCTCTTCGGGCCGTCCTTCCCCGGCTTCCCTGTTGCCCCTCTGCAGGTAGATTCCGGCTATGAAAAGTACCTGCTGCGCAAAGACATGGGCAGGAGTGCCGGGCGCCGGGGAGGGCGTGACCGAGGCGATCGCCGTGGTAAGCAGGTTCGCGTACCTGCCGGTCTTCTCATCCAGTTTCAGGTACTGGGAAGCCGGGACATTCTCCGCAGGGGTGGCAAACGGGCATTCGGGACCCTTCCCGGAATAATCGAGCAGGCCGGACGCGATGCCGCAGTGGAGCCAGCCCAGGCCGTACAGGAACGCTGCAAGGGCATTGACGGGATCATCCCCGGACAGGAACATCCGGCCGTCGCTCTCGTATGCGGATGCCATCCGGATCACAGCCTGCCCGGTCCGGCCCATGGGTGTCCCCTCCGGTGCACTGTACGTTGTCGCTGTAAGGACTGATGCAAGCATTGTACCGTATTCTGCAATCCTCATAGGCCGGCGAACATCTCCAGGTACTCACGCTCCATGTCGTGCAGTTCCGCCGGCACGATCAGGATATGGAGGGGCGGACCGAAGTCGCAGGCACGGATTTTCTCTGCCGTCCCTGCCCGGACCACCGGCAGATCTGACCCTGCCCGGGCAATGCCCACGTACAGCGGGATTTTTACCTTCCGTGCATCTACCATCTCCTCCAGCAGGGCGACGGCATCCGAAACGGTCATATAACGGTCGTCCTGGATGTCAAGATAGACCAGCGTGTGGAGCCGCAGGGAGAGGTTCGTTACGATGACGTCGAGAGGGGTGGTCGGGAACCAGTTCTTCTGCGGGAAGGGAAGGGAACAGGACTTGCCGAACCGGTAGTTCTGGAGGCCCGAGATGCCGCAGACGGCGCTTGCGATGGATGCGGCATGGATGATCGCAGTCGGTATCCCGCGGGAGGCTGCCCGCATCCGGAGATCGGCATGGGTTGTTGAGACCATCGGGTCTCCCGCGCAGAGAAAAACCACGTCCTTTGCCACAGCCTCTTCAAGCATTGCGTCGGGGTCCTGTTCCACAGCGGAACGGTACAGGGGAGTGACCTGCCTCCCGTAAAACTGTTCGAGGTCCGGTAATGTCGCACCCATGAGGCGCGAGGTGTAGCACTCAAGATACACCCGGTCAGCGTTCCGGATACGGGAGAGCCCCTTTTCCGATACATCCGTTTTGTCAAAAAGGCCAAGGCCGATGAATGTCAGCATGCATTCCCATCCCGGTCAGTACCTGAACTGGGTTATCGAGTCCACCAGCGATTCGAGAACAAAATTCACATCGGATTTCCGTGTTGCCGAGATCTGGTAGAGGGGGATCTCGTCGCCAATGGCGAGGATCCTCCTGATGAGGCTTGGATCAAGGGTTCCCGGAAGATCGCACTTGTTGATCGCAACGGCAAACGGGATGCGCCGCCGTGCAACCATCTCGATCAGGAGACGGGCGCGGGGGAGCTGGTCTGCGTTTGTTGCATCGACGACAAGGAGTGCTCCCATCGCGTGCCCGAGGTAGGATGGCAGGAGGGAATCGAAACGCTCCTGCCCCGGCGTCCCGTACAGCGTGATATCGAAGTCCTTCCACCGGATCCAGCCAAAATCCAGGGCAACCGTCGTCATGCTCCCTCCCGGTCCCCTCCGGTCGACAGAGTGCCCGTCATCCGCGGCATTGAGGACAAAGGTTGATTTTCCCGAGGATGCCGGCCCGGTGACTACGATGCGGGGGATGTAGGGAATGACCCTCCCCTCGCCAATGATGAACGGGACCGAACGGGCGGGCAGATCTGCCCACGAGGTATGGACAAGGGTGAAATAATTGAACTGCGGGAAAGGCCGGAACGAGGAGCGGATGGCAAGGACGAGATCAAACTTCAGGTCGCGGATGAAATGGTCCAGGAGCCCGGTCCCTTCCATGTTCAGGTGCTCGATGACAAGCGTGATCTTCTTCTCCTTCTCCATCTCCTGGACCGAGGTGAAGATCGCGGCTGCATCATCGGTCCCGAACTCCTCGTTCAAGAGGTCGAAATAGACAAAGATGACGTCCACATCATATTCGCGGCAGATTTTCCGGATCCGGGCCTCCAGCTCGCGTGCCCTTCCTGCCGGCGACCTGCTGCTCTTCTGGATCCGTTCCCAGTCAACAGAATCGATAAAGGTGACCGGGGCGAGGGCAAGATCGGGCCGGGCCCCGTACATCCTCTGTGCATCGTTCCGGAATGCATCGACCGTTGTGTTCGGGAGGACGACAAGGCAGGAACGTTTCTTTGCCAGTGCACAGGACAGGGTCGAGATCATGAAGAGCTGGCCGTCAACGCCGGGCTCAAGGCTGTACAACACCCTGCTGCCTCTCGGAATGCCGCTTCCCAGCATTTCATCAAGCCCGTTTATCCCGGTCGAGATCATGGTTGTATGGTCACCTGTCCCCTGGAAACAGAGAATTTCATCCAGTCGCCCTGAACGCCGGGAATCCCGCGGATGCGCATCAGGTTGACATTCTGCTCGACTTTAACCTCGATGACACAGTTCATCAGCTGCTTGATTAAGGAGAGTGTCTTTTCATCGAAGGACTCGTTGTTGAGGATATAGACTCCCACTCCCTCGATCTTCTTTAATTTTGCCGTGAGCACGTGCAGGAACTGGTACAGGACTTCGAGCCTGCGGTACATCAGGAGGGTGGAGATGGAATTGACACAGAAGCGTATCGGCGGCGGGAACAGGCCGGTCTCGCCATCGGCAAAATTGCCCTCGAAAATCGTCTCCACCATGTTCGAGAACTTGATCCCGATACCGGTCAGGTCCGTGGGACTGGAGACGAACATCAGCCGGGCGGTATCGGTGATGCCCGGAGTCGAGCTCTTGGTAATGGCATCGATTACACCGGTGAACCGCTTGTCGGCCCCGGCTACCTTGAAAGCATCGATTACTTCGGCAGCGCGTTCATTGGTCGAGAGGACGATGGCATACTCGCCCGGTACCGGTTTTGTCAGTGCGTATGCCAGCTGGTCGGCTGCACTCATGGGCGGGCCCAGGATGAGGATATTGGTCCCGGCATCAAAACCGCCGGTCTTCTCGTCTATCTGCGCGATTCCCGACTTATAGGTATACATTTATCGATTGATCATTTTATCAGAAGCCTTATAATCTCTCCTGTCGGGTCTGGCGGTGAAGATGCCGCGTGAACAGGAGGAACCGCTCCCGGCCCCGCAATTTTTAGGCACTCCGAAATGTTTTAACATTAGGGAAGCCTAAAAGTACTGGATGGCGTCAGAGCAGCTGGAAGAATACCTTGAGAGTATCCTTGATATCGAGGAGAAGCACGGGATCGCGCGGACGTCGGCGATCGCAAAATGCGTCAAGGTGGCACCCGCAAGCGTGACCGAGGCACTCCAGGCGCTCTCCGACAAGGGTTTCGTGAAGTATGAACCCTACAAGGGTGCAACCCTGACAGAGCTGGGCCGGGAGATGGCGCGGAAGGTGAAGCGCCGGCACCGGCTCCTCGAGGTTTTCTTGACCGATGTGCTCCAGATCACCCGGGAGAATGTCCACGATGAAGCCTGCAAAATGGAGCACACCCTTTCGGACGAGACGGAGTGTGCGCTCTGCAAGCTGCTCAATGCGCCCGCCCGGTGCCCCCACGGCAGCCTGATCGAGGCCTGCGACCGGAAGGTAGAGAGCTGTTCGGCCTGTCTTGCTGAAGGACAGGCCCTGCCTGACCGGGTCCGCGATGAACCGCTTCTTCCGGTAACCTCCCTTGCTCCTGGCCAGAAAGGGACCATTGCGTTCATCCGGGGCGATACCGGCGTTGTCCAGCGGCTGACTGACCTTGGTCTCACCCTTAAAACCGAGGTCCAGCTGGTCAGGAAAGCCCCCCTTCTCGGGCCTGTCGAGATTGCGGTCCGGAAGACGAAACTTGCCATCGACCATGCTATCGCCGATCATATCTTTGTCACTCCCTGCGGAGAGAAGTGCAGATGAGCGGGTGCGAAGACTGCAACGGGTGCGACCTCCTGCACCCGCCCATGGAAACAAAGGCAGAATACGTGGTGGCCCTTGCCGGCTATGCCAAGGTCGGGAAGAGCGCCACCTTCAACCCACTCACTGGTGTTGGCCAGGACTTCGGCAACTGGCCGGGCCAGACATTGGTACGACCCGAGGCCCTCCTCCTGCACCCCAGCCGGCGGATCCGGGTGTTCGCTCCTCCGTCCATCTACCCGCGTCTCTTATACTCCTCTTCGACCTCACGCTCCTGACCCCGA
>NZ_PIZH01000110.1 GCF_002835825.1 Methanoregula sp.
TATAAAGGTATGTTTTTTTCAATAATCACAAATTCTTTATTTTAATTATAATAATCGTAAAAATAGGTGAATATGCAGCCCCGTTAGGACTTTCACGCTAATAGGAGGTCGCAATTCTCTTCACCCCAAGTTGCAAGGCTGATGCAGGGAAGAAATAGGGAAAATGGGGGACGGGTTTCCATCACGGGGGCAGGGGAGATTTAATATAACAATTAGTGCCGGTGACGGAAGAACCCGGCAATGACAATGCCACCGGCCAGCATGGTGCATACCAGCAGGGGGTCCGGCCCGGGTGCATAGGTCTGTTTTTTTACCGGGGTGGCTTTCGTAACTGAACTCTCTGTTGGTACCGGGGTGATCTCCAGCACAACCACTTCGGGCTCCGGTGTGGTGACAGCGGTAGGTTCAGGGGCAGGAACCACGACCATCGCAGTCTTCTTCACCAGTTTCCCGTACACGGTCTTTGCTGCGGGATCCAGCTCCTGCAGCCGGAGCACAATAATTTCCCCGGTCTGGTCGAAATCAGGCACGGTACCGGTCAGGGCAACATCAACGGTGAACTGCTTTTTTGAAAAACTCAGGTCCCACCCGTCAAGCCGCACTTGGGCGGACTGCCTGTCGGCAAGCCGCGTGGTCAGCGGCTCGTCGTTCACTTCTTCGGTCTTTACGACCACCCAGTGCGGATCCGCAAGATCGGTGTACATGACAAGGGAATTATCTGACGCAAAGGTCTTTCCGGTATCGAATGAACTAAAACTCATGGAATATCCTGCACTCACCTTACTGCCCGGCTGGAGTTCCGCTCCCTCAGAAGGGCCGGTCCAGCCGGAAAATGTCCATGCCGATACCGGCATGATAACGAGGAGAACGGCAAGGGCTGCGAAAGCAAATCGGAAAAAAACCGGTGACTCATTCATACGTCTTTCAATGACCGGAAAACAAAATAAAGATACCGGTATGGCCCGACGGCGCGTTATCGGCGAATACAGGGTTTTTCTCAAGAGTGCCTGCAACGGACGTCGTTTCCCTGCCTCACGTTTATTAGCATCACCGGCGCAATGGATGTAAAAGCATTCCTCCGGCCGCCAGCTGGTCCTGCGGGGCATCTTCCGGGGGAGAAGAGAATAACAAGCCGGCTCTTTCGGATACCACCCCCAAAACTTCCGTGATTCCCCATGTCGTCTTCCCGGTTCCCCCTGCCACACTGCAGCGTCAGGACAAAGATCCTGGCCTTATTTTTGGCACTCTCCCTCATCACGCTCATCGTCATGGGATACGTGGCGCTCTTCACCATCGGCAGCCTTGCAAAGACGGCAGAGTCCGGCAGTTTCCGGCAGGGAGAGCAGGCAGTAGATATGGCCACGGCAGCCCTGCAACAGTCCGCTGAGCAGTATCTCCTCCAGGCAGCATCCGACCAGGCAGCAATCGCCGGGACGCTCTTCAACGATACCGAGACGGAACTCAACCTCCTCTCCGTGCAGGCAATCACCCTGCAGGGAAATCCCCCACTCCTGCCGGTGATTCGCTCCTCCGGTCGGGATACTCCCCCGGCAGATCCCCGCGACGCAACACTGTTCCTTTTCAGCCCGGGGAGTACAGTAACCACGGATTCGGAGGAGTTCAGTAAATCCGCAGGCATGGACGACCTCTTACAAGGCATGTACGTCACCGATTCGGACCTTGTCTCAGTTTTTCTTGCAACCGATTCCGGCATCCTGCGCTCGTATCCGTGGGAGAACACGGAAGTGGAAACCTATGATCCCCGCACCCGTGCCTGGTTCACCGGGGCAAAGGGCACAAACGGCGTTTACTGGTCCAAGCCCTACGTGGACTCATTCGGCCACGGGCTGGTGGTTACCTCGTCAAAAGCCATTACTACGCCCTACGGGGCATGGGTTATCGGGAGCGATGTGCGGGTGGATGTGATCAACCGGGAGTTCCTGAACAACACGCTTGGGGGACGGGGCTATGCTGTCCTCATTGATAACAGCGGCGATATCATCAGCCGGCCGCAGCTTGCTGCCGTCGATCACCGCTGGGATCAGCCATTCCCGCAGGACAACGTGTTCGCGACCCAGGATCCGGCACTCAGGGCTGCCGGGAAAAACATGACAGAGGGCAGGACCGGAGTCGAAAGGGTGCAGTTCAACGGTGTTGATACCTTCGTTGCCTATGCCCCGATCCCATCCCAGAACTGGAGTGTTGCCGTGTGCCTGCCGGTGAGCGAGGTGACCGCCCCTATCGACCAGACCCGTGCCGGCATTACAACATCGAGCCGGGAAACCGAGGCGTTGATTGCCGAACAGTCGGATCACGTGAAGCTCATCTTCTCCCTGCTCTCCGGCCTTCTCCTCATCGTCGTCATCGCCCTCTCCGTGGCCCTGTCCAAAGCAATTACCCGTCCTGTCGATACCCTGCGGCAGGCAACGCAGGCCATCGGGAAAGGTGACCTTGCATACCGCGTGGAGCTCAGGACAGGGGATGAGTTCGAGGAGCTTGCAGATTCCTTCAACCACATGGCCGCGGATCTCCGCCATACCATTGACGATCTTCAGCGCACCACAGCCGAGAAGGAGCGCTATGCAAGCGAGATGGAGATCGCACGGGAAATCCAGCAGACATTCCTTCCTGAGACAATACCGGAAATCCCGGGCTTCGAGATTGCTGCAACAACAATCCCGGCAATGGAGATCGGGGGAGATCTCTATGACTTCATACCCCAGAAAAACGGCAGCATGGGCTTTGTCATCGCTGACGTCTCGGGCAAGGGTGTGAGTGCCGCCCTGTACATGGCCCTGTGCCGGACCCAGATCCATACCTGCGGGACAGGGACCATGGAGCCCGCAGAAGCGATTGACCAGGCAAACAGGCTGATCTATGACGAGGGCAGGTCAAGCATGTTCATCACGGTCTTCTATGCAGTACTCGATCCTCGCACGATGACGCTCTCCTACGTAAACGCCGGTCACAACCCCCCGCTGCTGATCCGGGGCGACCCGCCGCTTGGGCAGATGTTCGAAGGCAAGGGGATTGCGCTCGGGGTAATTGACGACACCCGGGCAAAGCCCTGGACACTCCCGCTCCGGCACGGGGACCTCATCATAATGTACACGGATGGCGTAACGGAGGCGTTCAATGAACGTGACGAGTATTACAGCGAGGAAAGAATGATGGACGTCATAACCAGGAACCGCAACCTCCCGGCCCGGGAGATCGGCGAGGCCCTCATTGAGGATATCAGGTTATTTGCAGGGTCTGCACCCCAGTCTGACGACATCACCTTCATCCTCGTGAAAGTCAGGTAACCATGCAGCCCTTCATCCGGTAGATGAGGGGGCACTGTTCACAGGAGGCCGGGATCAGACATGACGTGCAGAAGGCCTCGCCCCGCCACAAAGGTATTTATCGTTGCCATGGTTGCATTGCATCACAAGTCCATATGAAGGGAACTCTTCTGATGAAACTTTATCCGTCATTACCACCTCATCCCGGGCGGCATTGTCATCAATCGTGGCAACGAGCATTTCCAGGGATGAGAGCGGGTAATGGTCCCTGAGCTGCACGAGGAGTTCTTCGATCAACTCCCGTCGCCCCCTGCCGGAACGGGCGCACTCGTTGTCACACCAGTAACTGGATAGGCATGTCTCCGCATGGTAAGCGTGGACCTGATTTTCCAGTTCCACGAGCAGGAGGTCGCGATACACCTGCCCGTACCTGACGAGCAAAACATCGAGTTCCTCTGCGACACGGTGGAATTCTTCTACAAGAGCGGTCTTTTCAGCCATTGAAAGGGGGGAAGAAACCAGCAGATCCCGTACCCTGCATTTCTCAGTAAACGGGGCTCCCGCATGCCAGGAGCAGGGATCAGATGGTGCAGAGATATTCCGGGCAGTCTCGCGGACCGACTGCCTGAACAGGGTAAGCTGGTCCTTGAGGAAATCGGCAGAGGGAGTGTCCATGGGTGTTCCTGCTCGAGTCGGGTGAATGGGGCAGAGGTCCGGCAATGAAGACCGGTTGAAGCAAGTACTATGTGTCATTTCTTTTTAAAAAACATCCCGTGCGACAGGATGCATAAACTGCGGAAGGACTGACGGGGAATTGCTTTATGCCCGTTAACCGCATAGTGATCCAGCAGTACTATGACGCACGGATGCGCAGACGATCCGACCGGCGGGGCGTCCCTTGCCGAAAAACTGAAGACGGTCCGGACGAGCCTGATCGTTGACTTCATTCTCTGGATTCCCGATGTGGCTGCCGCGATCCTCTCCGGTTCCATCGTTCTTCTTGCCGATGCACTGAAGTGTGCAAACGAGATAATCGCCACCTTCTTTGCCTGGCTGACCCTCCGCAAGATTTCGCGGGGCGGCGCAGGTTCCTATGATTACGGACTGGGTAAATTCGAGACCACCACGTCCATCATCACGGGCGGGGTCATGTTCGTCTCCCTCATCCTTGTCTTCTTCACTGCAGTCCACCGGCTCATCATCCCCGAGGAACTGGTGGTTGAAGGGGCGTACCTCGGTATCGTGCTCATGGTCATCGGCGTCTGCATGAACAGCTGGCTCTGGAGGAAGAACTACCGGCTATACCAGGTATCCCCGTCGCCCATTATTGATTCACAGTGGAGGCTCTTCCGGACCAAGGCCTTCTCGGATTTCTCGGTCCTCTGCGCTCTGATCGCAACACTTGCCTTCTCACACTACCACTGGTCCCTCTACATCGATCCGCTCGCGTCCTTCATCATTGCCGGCTTTCTCCTCACGTCGGGTTACCGGGTTATCTCAACATCGCTCCCCGACCTTCTCGACAAAACGCTGGACGAGAACCTCCAGATGGTCATTGTCTGCCACCTTGCGGAATTCTTCGACGATTACACCGCGCTCCACGGGGTCCGTTCACGGAGGTCCGGTACTAATGTCTATATCGAGATCTTCCTTGAATTCGACGGGAACAAAACGATGTCCGAGGTCCAGGCAAGCATTAACCGGATTCGGGAATCCCTGGAGCGTAACATCCCGAAGAGCTCGGTGAGTATTGTTCCAACTGACCACCCGGTCCAGAACAGCATGCAAGCCGGCCCGGCAGCTCCCCCGGATCCAGGATCCTGATCATCCCCTTTTTTTTTAAAAGAACCACACCGGGACT
Source organism: Methanoregula sp. (assembly GCF_002835825.1). Classification (GTDB taxonomy): domain Archaea; phylum Halobacteriota; class Methanomicrobia; order Methanomicrobiales; family Methanospirillaceae; genus Methanoregula. Next base: position 5,146 of record NZ_PIZH01000110.1, read on the forward strand.
GCACACCGGGCGCTCACACTGTGCGGTGAGAGAACACAGGCCCGTGCAGTCACAAGGTCCTTACTCTGCTGCCGGAATACCCAAAGCCGGCGGTTCCAGAATCCCGGCTCTAAATCCGGGGCTGCTGCTGGGTGGCACAATGGAAGGTGCCAAATCCTTCGACCATGGCACGGGCTAAAATCCCGATCACTGTCCGGTCCGGGAAGATTGTTCGCAGGATGTCCAGCGCAACGGCATCCTGCGGATCATTGAAGACCGGCACGATAACGACACTGTTGCCAATATAGAAGTTCGTGTAACTTGCGGGATAGCGCTGCCCTTCTGCATCCTCCACCCGCCCCGGCATTGGCAGACGGATGACCGTGAGAGGCGTGCCGTTCTCTGTGGTTGACCGTAAGAGGATCTCATAATTTTCGTGAAGCGGCGCATAGTTCACATCGGTTGTGTCCGTCTCATAAGCGCAGACAACGGTCGAAAGCCCGACAAACCGGGCAATATCATCGATATGCCCATCAGTGTCGTCCCCTTCAATCCCCTTGTTGAGCCAGATGACCTTCTCTGCCCCGAGATACTGAGAGAGCATGCCTTCGATCTCCCTTTCGGAAAGCGAGGGATTGCGGTTGGGATTGAGGAGGCATGCCCGGGTGGTGAGGAGTGTTCCCCTACCATTGGTGTCAAACGATCCTCCTTCCATGACAATCCCCGGTTCAAACAGCGGCAGGCTGAGCCGGCGGTTCATGTGAAGCGGGATTTTTCCATCCTGGAACTGGTCCTCGTACTTGCCGCCCCAGGCATTGAATTCCCACCGGACCATGGCGAGTTTCTTCAGGGCACGGCTGACGACAAAGGTCGGACCGTAATCGCGGATCCAGACGTCCGAGTACCCGGTGGTATGGAGCGTTACCCGGTCAAAATCAATGCCCATCTCCTTTAAC
>NZ_PIZH01000111.1 GCF_002835825.1 Methanoregula sp.
TCCGCAACAATCCATTTTCCGTCGTAAAAATGGCAAGTTTTTATCAAAAATCAGGTCAGGAATTGCAGAGGCTGTGGGGGGTCGGGCGGTGTACTTCGCGAACCGGGGCCCGAACCCTTGTGCAAAAATCAGATAGTTTCCGATGTAAGATTCACGGACAGGCATTTCGCAAGGGATGATTTAGTACACCGTCCGACCCCCGCACTACCAGGCCGGGCGGAATACATATCTCTGGACACGGACCATTTTTCTTCCGGAGGACGGTACCATCTCACCCGCATCAAGGAACGGGAAACTGCCAGGGAAGGCTGCTCTGCGGAGGAGCGTTCTGCACACCGGCAGTATCTGCCGGTTCCTGATATTGTTCACTCTCCTCATTACCTGCATCGCACTACCGTCCGCAGCCACTGAGCTGAATACATCCGATGTTTCGGACGACAACGCACCGGCCGGCCCGCAGGTTATCCACATCGGGACCTATGTAATGGATTTTTCCAACTACAATGCTCGGGAGGGGACCTATGATGCCAGTTTTTACGTCACCCTGACCTCCGATCGTCCGGTCAATATCACGGACTTCGAGCTGATGAACGGGCACGCGGATACGATCGGGCTCCTTGTCGATACCCCGACAAAGAAATATTTCCGGGTCTTTGCCTCCTTTGATTCAGACCCTGATTTCCACCGGTTCCCGTTCGACCGTCACGCGCTCCCTATCATCGCAGAGCCCCGGATCAGAAATACGAGCGATCTGATATTCGTGATCGACAATGAGGCAACCGGTATCGATTCCCTCGCGAGCCTGCCCGGGTGGAAAACCGGCAAAGAACAGGCCCATGTCATGAACTACACGTACAATGGGGAGTTGGGTTCTTATTCCCGTGTTGTCTTCTCCACTTACATAACGAGGGACTCCCTCTCGACATTTTTGAAATTCTTCCTCCCGGTCATGCTCATTGTCATTGTCTCGCTCTCGTCGCTCCTGATGAAAGTGACATCCCGGCTCGGCCTGAACGCCTCGATGTTCCTTGCTGCGGTGCTCATCCACTGGCGCATCGCCGATGCCATGCCCATGGTCGAGTATGCGACGTTCCTGGATTACTTCATGATCATCACGTACGCAACACTGGTGATGGTCCTGATCTCGGGGATCCTGATCCTCGTGTATAATGAGGCAAAGAATACGGAGATGATCGGCAGGATCAACCACTGGTCGATCCGGATGATACCGGCAGTATCTGTAGTCCTGTACATCCTGCTCTTTCTCACGCTCCTGTTGTAAGGTGGCGCAGGAACTGCTTTTTATCGGGAAATGGAGGTGAGCTGCCGGTACTCCCGCTCCACCATCCCATAGTACCGGGTCGAGCGCCAGTGGTCGCGGAGCCAGACATGCTCGCGGATCGTGCCCTCGTACACAAGGCCGCACTTCTCCATCATGCGGGCTGATGCAAGGTTCTGCTCGTCGCACTTCCCGTACACGCGGTGCATCCCGAGCGTCTCAAAGCCGAACCGGAGAAACTCCCGGAGGATCTCGGAGCCGTACCCGTTCCGGCAGAACGCAGGGAGGAGGACAATCCCGATCTCCGCGGTGCTCTTCTGTGCCGGATCGATCTCGATGAACGTGAGGCCAAGGAACTCCCGCGTTGTCCGGTCCCGGGCTGCGAGCACATAGTCAAGCCGGCCTTCCGTTTTCTTCGCTTCTTCCATCGCGTGCTGCAGGAACGCTGCGATCTGCTCGTTCGTATCAAGCCAGATGAGCACGTACTTCCGGAAATCCGGGTCGCGGGCGATTGCCTGGATGTTGCAGAGGTCGGCAGCCGTGAGATCGTTAAGGATGAGCCGCGTTGGGGGAAGACAGAAACTCATGGAATTTTCCCTACCCGATATTTGTACGATCCTGTTTGCGGGGACTGCTGAAACATCTTTTGAAGCCGGGATCCGCAAACGGAGGCCATCATCGAAACCTTGATGCATCCCGTCAGTCGATACTTGTCAGGAAACCGTTCATGAAGTATCCCGACATCGACAAAATCTACCGGACCATACCGCTCGAGAAGATCCCGTGGAACTGCGAGGCGCTGCCCGAACCGATCACGCGCCTCCTCGAAGAGGAGAAGGTCGCCCCCTGCCGTACCATTGACCTCGGGTGCGGGGCGGGCAACTATACGATCTGCCTGGCAGCGATGGGCTTCGACATCATCGGGGTCGACAGTTCGAAAACGGCAATTGCCCTTGCCCGGAACCAGGCAATGCAGCGGGGGGCCCTGTGCCGGTTCATCATTGCCGATCTTCTCGGGGATGTCCACGAAATCAAGGGAACCTTTGAGTTCGCCTTCGACTGGGAACTCCTGCACCACATTTACCCCGAAGACCGCGAGATCTATATCAGGAATGTCCACCGGCTGTTGAGACCCGGTGCAACGTACTTCTCGGCCTGTTTTGCGGAGAGCGATCCGCAGTTTGGCGGTACCGGGAAATACCGCGAAACGGGAATCGGGACAACGCTGTACTTCTCGTCCGAGGACGAGATCCGCAATCTTGTTGCACCATACTTTACCATACGCGAACTGGCGACCCGCGAAGTTGCCGGAAAATACGGCCGGCACAATGCGATCTGCCTTCTGGCAGAACGAAAATAATTCTTTATCCCTGCCGGGAGAGCCCGGCCCGGTCTGCCATGCATTTTCCACAACACTGAGCGCTCAACGCGCTCCGGGACACCTGAAACCCTGTCCCTTCAGGAGGCAGGATAAATGCAAGGCGCCCCAAAAGAGTTTTAAAGATTGGAGGCTACCTCACAGCAATCAGTGTGTGCAACAAGGCACCCGCGAGGGTAAACGTGTGCTGACCTCTCCCCGTGCAACAATACGGCCCCTGACCAATTACAGGACGGCCCGCGTGCTGAAACGAGCGCTCGTCCTATCGGCAGTGATACTGCTCTTCTGCCAGCTTATCGTACCGGTTGCCGGTGCACGTGACGTCCGGATAGCCAATACAGATCTCCGGCCTACCCTTTTTACCGATGAGCAGGGAAAGCCTTCGGGTTTTTTCGTTGATATCATTAATGACATTGCCGAACAGGAAGGCTGGAATGTCATCTGGATCCGCGGAACGCTCTCCGAGAGCTGGGGACGCCTGTCTTCCGGCGAGATTGATCTTCTGCCGGGAGTGACCAGCACACCAGAGCGCCTGAGAACGTATGACTTCAACAATGAATCAGCACTTTCCATCTGGTCGCAGGTATATGCCCGTCCCGGGTCCGGAATCAATACGATCCTTGACCTTGACGGCAAACGAATTGCTTCAGTCAGGGGAGCGGCAAGCGGGATCGGCTTCCGGGATTATGCAGGGAGATTCAACGTCAATGTGACCCTGCTGGAGATGAATAAACCAATCGAGGTTTTTTCTGCAACAGCCGCCGGCGAAGCTGATGCCCTCGTTGTCTACAACACGGCAGCTCATGAGGATGCAAAGACATACGGCCTTGTCGCAACTCCCGTGATGTTCAATCCCACACAGTTCGGTTTTGCCGTCCAGAAAGGAAAAAACCAGGACCTCCTTTCCGTCATCGACCGATACCTTGCCAAAGGAAAAACCGATCCTTCCTCCCCATACAACAACGCGATGCTGAAGTGGTTTGGTACGAAAGGGACCAGCGAGGTCATCCCTGCCTGGCTCCTGTGGGGCCTTGCAGCAGTCGCCTTCCTTGCCGGCATGTTTGTGATCATGAGCGTTATTCTCAGGAGGGAGGTCCGGAAGAAGACCGCCGAACTCCTGCAGCAGAACGAGAGCCTGCAGGCAGAGGTGATAAACCGCAAGCGTGCAGAGGAGGCGCTGGCTGCAAATAACCAGAAACTCAGTGTTGCCTACGAACAGGTGACGGCTACCGAGGAAGAACTCAGGGAAAACTACCAGGAGATCAATGCCGCATATGCCCAGCTCTCAGCAGCCGAAGAAGAGCTCAGGGAGAAATACGAGGAACTGAGCAGGAGCGAACAGGCACTGATGCAGGCACGCAAAAAACTCTCTTCCTTAAACGCCCTCACCTTCGAGGACCTCCGTAACGCGGTCTTCTCCCTTGAGGGCTATCTTGCGCTTGCCCGGCAGGATCCCGCGGGGGAGAAGGTGGGGACGTACCTTGGCAGGAGCGATAAGATCCTCCACGCGGTCCGGCATGCCATGGAAGCTGCAAAGAAATACCAGGAGCTGGGGATCAACCCGCCCCGGTGGCAGAATGTAAAGATCGTTGTACTCAATGCCCTCTCCCACCTGGACTTTTCCGGAATCTCCCGTGTTACGGAGCTGGACGAACTGGAGGTATTTGCCGATCCGCTTTTCGAAGATGTGTTCTTCATCCTGATGGAGAACATTCTCATCCACGGTAAAGGGGTAACGGAGGTCAGGATCGGGTATCGCGAAGAGGTCGCAAAACTCACCATTACCATCGAGGACAACGGTCCCGGGATCGTGGAAGCCAACAAGGAACTGGTATTCGGCCGGGACTACAAGATGATGAAAGGCGGCAGCGGCCTCTTCCTTGCCCGCGAGATCCTCTCGATAACGGGGATCTCAATACGGGAGACCGGGGTGCCGGGCAGCGGCGCCCGGTTCGAGATTGTTGTTCCGGAGAGCCGGTACCGGAAGGGCGGCCAGTCATGAGCGGGGCGGGAAGCGGCCGTTCCCAGAACACCTGCTGCCCGCAGGGAAAACGCTTGCAGGGAGTATATAATTCCGGCGACCAGTTGCCAATCAATCACCAGCTATTTGTGCTTCTCGTGACCAGAATCCGGGCTGGATTCTCAGCACAGGCATGCTGATTCAGGATATGGAACGTTCCGTTATCTCCCGGATGAAAAAGAGGCCCCGGCTCCTGGCATTCACCATTCTTTGCCTTGCCCTTGCGATCCTGGCGCTGAACGGTCTCGGGTTCTCTCTTGGGAAACCCGGGATCCTCCCCCACCTCCTGTATATCCCCATCATCCTCATGGCGTACTTCTTCCCCCGCCGCGGTATCCTCTTCTCCTGTGCCCTTTCGCTCACCTATCTCTCCCTGGTACTCTGGTCCGAACCGGTTGCCATGCACATGGTCCCCCTCGCGGCAGGACAGGTCGTCCTGTTTGTCCTCGTCGCCGCTGTCGTCTCGCTGCTCACCCTCCGGCTCAACGAAAACGAGGAGAAATACCGGGGCGTTATCGAGCGCAGTTCAGATATCATCCTGCTCACGGACACAAATGGAAAGGCCACCTTCATCTCCCCCTCCGTGAACAGGTTGCTTGGGATCGGTGCAGACGATGTCGTGGGAAAAGGACCCGCGGACTTCGTCCATCCCGATGATATGGATGAAGTACAGCAGAACCTGGAGATCCTGAAAAATGGGGCTCCGTTCATGGATTTCACGGTACGGATCCGGAAAAAGGACGGCGAGTACATCTTCATCAATTTCCACGGAACGCGTTTCTTCGAGAACGGGGAATTTGCCGGCATGCAGATCATGGGGAGGGACATCACAGAAAAGATGGTTGAGGCTGACAACTACCGCAGGGCAAACCTCCGCCTGGCAATGATCATCGACCTCCTTCCGGACCCGACAATGGCAATCGACAGGACCGGATCGGTTGTTGCCTGGAACCGTGCCATGGAGGGGCTGAGCGGTCTTCCGGCATCCTCGGTTATGGGACAGGACGAGGACATCTACACCAGCTGGATCCAGGACAGCTATCGCCCCTCGCTGATCCACTCCGTCCTTCACCAGGAAAAAGACGCGATAGCGGGGACCTACCCGCGTGCCCATTTCGAGGGCAACACGGTACGGACCGAGACCGAGATCACCCGGACCGATGGCCAGTCGTTCTCGCTCTGGATCATGGCAACACCGATCCTTGGCGAAGACGGGGCGTTTACCGGGGGTATCGTATCGCTTAGGGATGTTACCCACCAGCAGAAGAACGGGCGGGCCCCCAGGAACAACCGGCCGTACCTCAACCGGACCAGCAGCACCCACCCGCAACCCCTT
>NZ_PIZH01000112.1 GCF_002835825.1 Methanoregula sp.
TTCTCCCCGACATAGGCATAGAATGCCATGGTCAGGACCATCCACCATACGCAGGACCGGAAGAACATATCGGACTTAGGAGTCGTTGCCTGTGCTGCTTTCAGCTGACTGCTGCTCACCAGGGCAAGGTCCTCCACGGTCAGGGCGGACCGGCGCAGCCGCAGGACATTTTTCGCACGCCGGTATATAGAGGAGAGAGCTGTGCCGGAAATGAGGATCTGGACCGTCCCGATGAGTGCCAGGATGAAGATCGGCAGTTCATAGAGCAGGTTCAGGGGAATATAATAAAACCAGGGCCCGCCAAGGCGCTGCTGGTTGTGCATGTCAGTCCAGTGCTCTACGGCCTTATACCATCCCGTGGTTTTCATATCGAAATGGAATCCGGTGGGGCTGATGACAGTATCCTTCCCGATGATTGTGTCCGGGTGGCCCCCGAATCCCGTATAGAGCGTGCAGCAAAGTGCGATCACGAGAAGAATACATATGATAAGGTCCTTTTTCCACGGTGCCGGCAGTGAGATACGTTTCTGCCAGAGTGAGATGAGGAAAAACGATCCGATAATGATCAGAATGACCGGCATCTCCTCCTTGCAGCAGAGGGCACCTGCTGTTGCTATCGCGGCGATGATGGCAAACCGGGATTGTTTCCGTTCGAAATAATAGAACAGGGCAACAACGAGAAGGAAAGTAAAGAACAGCATGAAGATGTCGTGCCGGAGGAACCGTGAAAAATAGACCATGTCAGGAGATATGGCGATAAACAGGGCGACGAGCAATGTCTGGTTTTTACTGATGTATCCAAGCCGGTAAATTGCGTAAACGAGCGGGATTAGCAGGAGGCCGAACAATGACGGGAGCAGCCTTGCCACCAGGTCGGAAGCGCCGAATGCCGAGAACCTCCCGGCGGTTACATAATAGAGGAACGGCCCGTGATAACTCGGGTCATATGCCCAGGTACTCTCTGTCAGTAATTTGTAGGAGAACCATGAGTGAATAGCCTCGTCATGGTGCAGGAGCTTGAGGTCAAGCAGCAAGAACCGGAGAGCAAATGCTATGACAAGAAGTATGAGAAAAATTCGCTCGAAGGTAAAAAAAGTTTTGAGTCTTTGAGAAAAAAGAGCGGCCTGCTGCACGCCGCACCTTCAACTCTCTAAGACAATCTCAATGCCGATATCCTTTGGCACCTGGATGCGCATCAGCTGGCGAAGAGCACGCTCATCCGCATCGATATCAATAAGGCGTTTATGGACACGCAGCTGCCAGCGGTCCCATGTTGCAGTCCCTTCTCCATCAGGGCTCTTGCGGATTGGTACGACCAGTCTTTTGGTCGGGAGCGGTATCGGGCCGGCCAGATTAACACCTGTGCGTTCTGCAATCTCCCTTATCCTGTCACAGACCATCTCTACTTTCTGAAAGTCGGTTCCTGTCAGGCGAATTCTGGCTTTCTGCATGATCCCCACCAAAAAATTAGAGCATCTGTTTTGCCTTGATGGCAATGCACATGCCGGCTGCAATCGTTGAACCCATATCGCGGACGGCAAACCTGCCGAGCTGCGGGAGCTCCTTGACATTCTCGATGACCATCGGCTTTGTCGGCTTGATGACAACAATAGCTGCATCTCCTGACTTGAGGAAGGTCGGGTTCTCTTCCTTGACCTGTCCGGAGCGGGGGTCGAGTTTCTTCTGGAGTTCCATGAAGGTGCAGGCGGTCTGGGTGGTGTGGCAGTGGAAGACCGGGGTGTAACCGACGGTCAGTGCGCTCGGGTGCTGGAGCACGACGATCTGTGCAGTGAACTCATCTGCAACGGTCGGGGGTGCTTCTGCAGGGCCCATGACATCGCCGCGGCGGATGTCGCCCTTGCCGATACCACGGACGTTGAAACCAACGTTGTCGCCGGGAAGTGCCTGCGGGATTTCTTCGTGGTGCATCTCGATGGACTTGATTTCACCAACCTTGTTGGCGGGCATGAAGTTAACTTTCATTCCCTTCTTGACGATACCGGTCTCAACACGGCCTACGGGCACGGTGCCGATACCGCTGATGCTGTAGACATCCTGGATGGGCAGGCGCATGGGCTTGTCGGTCGGTTTCTCGGGCTCCTTGAAGAGGTCGAGTGCCGGGACGAGTGCCGGACCCTTGTACCAGGGAGTTTCGGGGCTGTTGGCCTTGATATTGACGCCCTGAATTGAACTGATCGGGATGAACTGGGTCTCTTCAGGCTTGTACCCGACCATCTTGATGAGGGTGGACATCTCGGTCTTGACTTCGTTGAACCGCTTCTCATCGTACTTAACCATGTCCATCTTATTGATGGCGATGATGATCTGGGTGATACCGAGGGTCCTTGCAAGGAAGACGTGCTCCTTGGTCTGTTCCATCGGGCCGTCGGGAGCTGCAACAACGAGCACTGCTGCGTCTGCCTGCGATGCACCGGTGATCATGTTCTTGACAAAGTCCCTGTGCCCGGGGCAGTCTACCACGGTGAAGTAGAACTTGGGGGTGTCGAACCTCTTGTGAGCGATATCGATGGTGATACCTCTCTCACGCTCTTCCTTGAGGTTGTCCATAACCCATGCAAATTCGAAGGTTGCCTTACCCTTGGATTCAGCCTCCTTACGGTACCCTTCAATGATGTGGGCCGGTACAGCGCCGGTCTCGAACATCATCCGTCCGACGGTAGTTGACTTTCCGTGGTCGATGTGGCCGATGACGGCCAGATTCATGTGAGGTTTGTCAGATGCCATTTATATGATCCTCCAAAACATAGAGACTGTCCGCTTACAGTCTGGTTATGCGAGTATTACTTATATGAGACCCAACTATTTAAAATATTTCGATTGATCGGGCGCTTTTTACGATGGTGACAATTACATCGGCAGCATCATATCAGATCGAAAAAGATCACTTCTCATGAAGTCATTGCCATTCCAGCGTGATGAGAAAAAAAGCCGGGTGACTGTAGCCTGTGCCGATGGAGATGTCTCCGTGTACAGCCGATGCGCGTATTGTCAGCACTGTAAGGGTGTAAGGGCAGCGAATCGTGTTGTCCCGACACCTCAGATGCAGGCACTCAGTGATGTCCGCAGGGGAGTTGCATCGGATGACAATCTCATGAACGCTGCGATGATGTTCAATACGCTTGTCCGGGATGGTTTAGGAATCGAATGCGATGATGATACTAATGAGGGATTTCTGGGATTATATTGATCCGAAATCAAATTTCCCGGTTGTATTGATCAAAAATCAGGAGTCTTTAAAAAAATGCTGCAGGGACATTATCAGTCGTGATCTTTTTTCGTAAGACTATCATTTGTCCTTTTTTTTAAAGAAAGTGTCCGCTGATCACAGTAACGGATAAAACGGATCACACTATCTGAAAACCTGCGTGAAACATGAGGAACGAAAGCCGGTAACCGTGGCTATCTCTTGTATGTCTCCGCAGGGTTTGCAGATCCCCGGTTGCCTGAAGATTTTCAGGGCATCTTCTGTGCTCATCGGGATGTTTTTCATGATGTCGGGTTCCTCTCAAACAGGGGAATCCGGGCCCCAGCGGGATTGGCGCTTCACGCTTTTACATTCAGCCTCCAAAAACCGGTGCACTTTTGCTCAGCAAAGTGAAATTACGTGTATATCTTGGAGATTTTCGAGGAGTGGATAAATAACATCGACATATAGCACGCTAATGTGCGCTAATGGAACGCTAAAGTCAGCGGCATGAGGGATAGAGCATGGTCTCACTGAGAGAAATGGGGATGAAGGGCACCGTTCAGGACCACCGTACAGGTATCAGAGCAGCACGATCCCGACGATCACGAGAGCCCGCGTTATCTCATTGGACGCACCGACAACATCCCCATTCACTCCCCCGAACAGCCGTTGGGATACGGCGAGCAGCAGTACCGGGCAGAGGATCATCAGAAGAAACGCTCCGAATATCTTTACAGGAGCAATGGGGAGGAAGATGAGCGGCAGGCAGAGCAGGAAAGAAATTGCCGGGAAATAGGATCGGGAAAACCCGTGCAGATAACTCTGCATGCCTTCATGGAATGGTGTACCGTACGCGGTCAGGAACGCCATGGAGAACTTTCCGCAGACCTCGCCGATTATCAGTGCGGAGATTATTGAAGTGGATTCCTGCAGGCCGGCAAAGAGGAGGAGCGTAGTAATTATCGCGAGTGCAACCGCACCGGCTCCCACATTCCTGTCGGTCAGTGCCCGTACCCGTTTTTCCCTGTCCCCGTGTGCCATCAGCCCGTCGCCAAAATCCATCAGGCCATCGAAATGATGGGCTCCGGTGATCAGGATGAGAAGCGCAATCGCAACTGCCGCGGCAATCGTTGCATTCGTGATGAAAAAGACCGGCAGGGCAACCAGAGCACCGATCACATATCCGGCAACCGGGTACAGATAGGAGTGCCGGGCGAAATGTTCGAGATCCTGCGCTTTTCCAAGAGGGAGTATTGTGGTGAACTGGAGCAGGGAAAGAAGTGTCTTCATAGTGATTCGGAATAGAGCCGCGATGTGCACCCGGCAATCAGGCCGGCGATTGCATCGTCAAGGAACGGCCCGAGATGTGCAAGGATACCGGGTTTTTTCTGATCGTAACGGGTAAACTCAAAACGGGCATACGTGCCACCAATACATTCGGCAATTGCCATGCCGAGGATCTCATCGCTGAGCAGGAAAATGGGATCATCAGCGATCTCGGAATTTTTCCGTTTTGTGTACAGCTCGTCCTCAAGAAGGATTGCACCAAGAAGCAGGGAAGCAACATTAGGATCGTCAAGGTATTTTTTTATTTTTTTCTTGAGTTCCCAGGCAGCCTGGTCATCAGGCATGCCGTGGGAGACGTACAGGCCCATTGCTGCAGAGACCATGTCATCGATGGTGATGCCCAGTTTCTGGAGCCTTTGTTCGATCTCAAACATGTCATTAGGTGTTGTGATGACAGGGGTATTATATCGTTGTGGATTATCCCGCAAGCGATAGATTCAATGTTGTACGGAAGAAATCCGGTACTCTGATTGTTATGGCGTTTGTCTCAGGAAACGTTTACCCCTCCTTCAAAAAACCGCTTTTTTGCGGTATTCTTGCCAATACGCTCCTCTCCACGGTACCCGGAGTTTCCGGTGCCGGCCCCAGCCCCGAAAAAACACTCCTGACTCCAATCCTTGATGCTGAACTGATAGCAACCGGGAATGTGACCAGCTATCCCTTCAAGCCCAATACACCGACCGGTTGTCCAACCCCGTCTACCATCACCCGGGCAATGCTTTCCCTATGCGGACTCCCGCCATTTTTTGTCAACGCAGGTCTGCGGCATACCCCGACCGTACCCTGCTATGATCTGTACGGGCAGGTGGGAGAGGATCCGCGAACACGCGATGCAGTCCCCAACGTACATGCGCTCTTTGGGCACGGAGCATCATTGGGGAGATTCTTTTCCCGGACCTGCGATTTCCTGGTTGTTGCAGAATGTGTGCCGGGGGGAACAACCACGGCACTCTGTGTTCTGCGGGCATTGGGATACGATGCTTCTGTAAGCAGCAGTTTTGTAAAAAATCCGGTATCGATAAAAGAGGAGATCTGTTCAAAAGCGCTCGCACGGCTATCTTCCGATAAGATCACGAATCCCCTTGATATTGTACGGTATGCCGGGGACCCCATGATGCCGGTAGCAGCGGGAATACTTACAACATACACGGGGAACCTCCTCCTTGCAGGTGGCACCCAGATGTTATCGGTAGCGGCACTGGCAAAGGCACTCGGCCAAAAACCTCCGGCCATTGTCACGACTTCCTATGTTCGCGATGATCCTACTGCGAATGTTACGGATCTTGCTGACCGGATCGGCTCCCCAATGTATTATGTCGATCCCGGGTTTGGGGATCTTGGCCATCCAGGCCTGGCACGATATTGTATCGGGGAGGTCAAGGAAGGCTTTGGCGATGGAGGGGCAATGTATCTTGCCCATCTCATGGGACACCCTGAAGCGGAGATCCGGGAAAAAATTTTATCTGCAGCACATGCCTGCAGCTGAGCAGTCTTATACGATTCAAGAAAAAAGA
>NZ_PIZH01000113.1 GCF_002835825.1 Methanoregula sp.
TTGGAACACCTGCCAGAGCTCCACCGTTGCGCAGCTGAGATAGCTATCAAGACCGGACGGTGGCGTCTGGTATGATGATTCCCGAGGCCTCGTGGCCACGCACATGGCGGATCATCCGGCGCGTTCAGCGCAACGAGATACCGCAGACACCGGGGTATCAAAAATATCTCCAGCAGGAGATCCGGCGGATGAGCCCCGAGCAGTATGCCAGGTTCATTCAAGAAACAACTGGGAACACGACAGGGGATGCACATGGAGTTTCACAGTCCGGTTTACGAGCTATTATCCCATTGTGAACGGATGGGTATGCGATCCCCACCATACTGGGACTTGATGTTGGAATCCGATTTGCTGACATCATGCCAGACGTTTCTTGGGGTGAAAAATGGACGCCAGTGAACAGGCCCGTCAGATAGCCGCAGATGCCCTTAAAATCATCAGCAACAAGCGGTCCCAGGAGAAGGTTGCCGCGAACCAGTTCAAGGAGGATCACCCGTACGACTACAGCAACATCGCGAACTATATCCGCGACGAATGCAGTGTCCTGTCCTTCAAAAAGAGCCTGTACCGATACCAGGACGGCATCTATGTCGAAGATGACGGGTATCTCGACAGTCGCATCACGACCGAACTCCTACAACGGGGAATCGCCAGTGATGGCCGAATCACCAATGCCGCAGCACAGGTCCGGCACTACTTGACGTATGCCAAGGTCGAAACCGAATACCCGTTCAACCTTCACCCGAATGCCATCCCGGTCCGCAATGGTGTCCTGAAGATTGACTTCACCACCGGAACCACAACATCAGAACCCATCTCACCGGCATATCGGTTTAATTACCAACTGGCAGCGGCCTACGACGCATCAGCGAACAGCGAACCCATTAAAGAATATCTGGATTCTCTCGGAGTAGACACCAACATTCTCCTGCAGATACCGGCACACGCTATGCTCGGAATGCTCGGCAGGCAGTATAAAAAAGCGTATTTCCTGCAGGGTACCAAGAACAGCGGGAAGTCCACTTTTATCGACCTGTTGGTCCAGCACCTATTCGGATCACCTGTATGTTCATCCGTCAGTCTGCAAGCATTGTTGTTCGACAAGTTCCGTCTGGCCGAGCTGAATGGGAAGATCATCAACAGCTATGCCGACCTATCCGACCAGAAGCTGCGCGACATCGGTGTCTTCAAGACTCTAACCGGCGGCGACACGATCACTGTCGAACGGAAATTCAAAGATCCGTTCCAGATGAAAAATAAAGCCCTGCTTGTATTCTCTGCCAACAAGTACCCGAAGATCACCACCGGCGATGATGCTTTCTGGGACCGGTGGATCGCGCTGGAATTCAAGAAGGCATTCAAGGTGGACAGCACGTTCACCGAACGGACATTCACCGATGCTAATATTTCAGGGCTCTTGAACCTCGTGCTTCAGCAGATGCAGAAGATCATCAAGGACGGATTGACAACAACCGACTCCGTGGAATTCACATGGCTGAATGATGCCAGCAGCAGTCACCGGTTCATTCAGGAAGAACTTGAACGGTGCAAGGATGCCGTGCTGGTCAAGGCTGACGTATTCCACATGTACACCGAGTTCTGCGACGATGGTGATTATGAGATTGAATCCCAGCGGGCATTGACCGAAGCCATGCTGCGGAGCGGAGCATTATCCGTAAGGCCGATGGTCGGGAAAAAACAACAGCACTGCTACCAGGGATACAAGATCAAGGGCGTCGACCCGGTATATCCCGACAAGGCTCCTGCGAAGGAAACCACCCAGGCCACGGTGATCGCATGACACCCTCTCTTTTTTGAGGGAATTAAGGGTGGGACAGGATATAGACCAACTTGCCAGCATATCCATATTAAAATCAACCCTAGAGGAAGTACGTAAAATCAATAGTTATAGTATAGGTTTGCTTTCATGTTGGATATCTTGGATATTCATCAAAAAAGGGGACTCGCTGACCAGTCGCTTGTCCCACCTTGACCAGAGTTGTTTTAACTCAAATCTCGTTGTTCAAGCATCTGCTACCATACAGCATACGACCGCAGGGTTATGTTCTAGTATTGATCCGTTCTCAAAAACTGGTGGTTTTCTACCATTCGGACGGCAATCTGCCTTTAAAATTCTTTATTATAAAAATAGGTGCACATCATGACCAGTGTCGACTGGCAGTGCACTATCTGTTCCAGCCCCCGCAGGACAGATATCGAAGCGGCCATCGTCAACGGTCGGACGGTCAGGTCCATCGCGGAGGAGTTCGGTGTCAGCAAGTCCACGGTGCACCGGCATAAGAACGAGGGGCACATCTGCCGAACGATGCAGAAGGCCGCAGGCAGCCCGCTCTGCCCCGACGATAAGCGAGGGGATATTGTAGCTATCACCCAGGCGGAGGATATGGTCAAGTGGACAAAGGGATTGCTCGGCAAGGCCGTCCGCATCCTTGACGCAGCGGAGGCAGAAGGCGATAAGAGAACGGCACTGGCGGGCATCAGGGAAGCACGAGCATCGATTGAAACGTTGTATAATCTGACCAATTCTGTTGCGGGGATGAACGTCCGCGACCTGACTGTGAACCAAGGAGTCAGCCCGAAGGAATACTCGGAAACCATCAGCCGGGTGATCCGAGCACTGGAACCCTATCCTGACGCTCGTATTGCGGTTCTGGCAGCACTTGAAGGCATGAAGGTGATAGAATGCCCGACCGAATGAACAAAGGGCTGATACACGGCCTGTCGCCTTCGCGCTGGTCCGAAGACGTTCTCGGCATCGTACCGGATCCTTGGCAGGAGAACGTGCTTGATGGATCGCACAAGAGGATGATCCTAAACTGTGCACGACAGACCGGCAAGTCCACCGTAACCGGCATCCTCGCCTTACATACTGCGGTATTCAGAGCACCGGCATCGGTTGTGATCATCTCACCATCGCAGACACAATCGTCGGAGTCATTGAAGAAGGTGAAGTTGTTCTTGGCACTGATGTCGGATAAGCCCGGCATCACGAAGGACAACGAGAGCAGATTGGAGTTCGCCAACGGGAGCCGGATCATCGCACTGCCCGGGTCCACCGTCACCTCTAGGGGATTCTCCGCAGTGGACCTGTTGATCATCGATGAAGCCAGCCGGGTATTGGACGATATCTACTTCGGTGTCAGGCCGCTTGTGGCCGTCAGCAATGGCCGGATCATTATCCTGAGTACTCCTTTTGGAAAGCGCGGTTTCTTCTGGCAAGCGTGGACAGATGGCGGCGACGGCTGGGAACGGGTCATGATACCGGCATCCGATTGTCCACGAATAACCGCAGAGTTCCTTGCTGAAGAAAAAAAGTCGATGGGTGACTGGTTCTACAACCAGGAATATCTCTGCTCCTTCATGGAAGCCGAGGACAATGTTTTCGGTTATGATCTCGTGATGAGCGCCATCGATAGCGATGTGAAACCACTATTCGAGGTATCTGATTATGAATGAGTTTGTAGCAGGTCTTGACCTTGGCCTGATGAACGACTATTCAGCACTGTGCATTCTTGAGGTCATGCCGTCCGGCATAATGCACCTGCGCCACATCCAGCGGTTCAAGCTGGGAACGAAGTATCAGACTGTCTGCTCCCAGGTGGAGCGGTTGTTAGGCAAACTGCCGGGGAATCATACCCTTGTCGTGGACCAGACCGGCGTTGGCCGGGGAGTGACTTCGATGTTTGAAGAACGGGAGATCCCCTTCGTACCCGTCACGATTACCAGCGGCAACGATGCGAACCGTGTCAATGGCGAATGGCGTGTTCCCAAGAGGGACCTTGTGGCTGGACTGACCGTTGCCCTCCAGAATGGGAAACTGAAGGTCGCCAAGGATCTGAAGGAAACCAACAACCTCGTCACGGAAATGTTGAATTTCAAGATCAAAATTTCGACAGCGGGAAATGATTCGTATGGAGCATGGCGGGAATCCATACACGATGATCTCGTTTTGAGCAGTGCTCTCGCCGTGTGGTACGCTCCAAAAGCTGCACCCGGGGAAATGATGCCACTGATATCATTCGGCGGGTTGCGGATGGACGATGAACCCCCGAACTCATTCCATCAGGATTGGACGATTGCCGACTACGAATATTATGCCCGTGGATACCGATGATGGCGATAAAAAAGGCATTCGTCAACATTCACAAAATCCGTTGTCCGACGTGCAGGAGTTCACGCCTGCGGCGACAACAGGGATTGTGGATATGCAAAACTTGTTCCCAGGTGTTCGCCATCAGGAACGGCAAGGTCGTGATAACCGACAACGAGGGCAATGATCCGTTGGAACCTGTGCATCCCGCCAACCACGGTGAGCCCATTCAAAATTATCAAGGAGATGAAACGAAATGAGATTGATTCAAGACACGAAAGTGATCACAAGCACCGAACAGATTAAAGAACTCATGGACGCCGTTATGGAGCGGCTTCCAACGGTGATCGCCAATGAATCGCAGGAGAACATTAACCGGGAATGTAAGGACGCTAAAAAGGGTGCACTTACTGAAATTGAAGACCGGCTTAAGATGCTCAGCCAATTTAGAGGCATCCTCATTAATATCCCCGGGGAAGATTTCGATCAGCAGCGGAAAGCCCGGCATAACCGGGCGATGATGGCCCGGAATTTCTTGAACAGCTACGATCACCATGCGGCAGACCGGTCCGGTGATGCACCGAACACCGACTTCGATCCCCGGCTGATGAAGATCATTGTCTTGGCAGTACAGGCACATGCGGCATTTGAGGCAGCCCGTAAGGATATCGTCGGCAACCTCATCGTACCGGGGAATCCATGACCGCAGTCAACAACACCGGCAGCTTCCAGAGCGAGCACGAGGTCGTGCTGCAAGGCTTGTCGCAGTGGTTACCAGGACCATCAAAGATCGGGAAGGTCTTCTATGGTGTGGATAATTTCGCGCCGACCGCCGATGCGTGGAACAAGATCCCCATCCTCTTTTGTCCGCCGGGGATCAAGCCGGTCCACCCGGACCACGCTGCCCTTGCACGGGACCCCATCGGGACCGCCAAGGTGTACGGATATCGTATCATTGGAAACCCGAAGAACACCCGCGTCACCGGTTCGCAGATAGTTGCCGATGCGCTCCTATCAGATCCCCAGGCAGCGGAGCTTGCCAAAAATAACAAGCTTGGTTTGTCCACTGGCTTCGATGCGCAGATTGACAATGCGGGGCGCATAAACGGTCGCGTCGATCCAAACCACATCCTCGTGTTCATGAGCTGTAAGAAAGCAGCCGCCGGGGAGCACTGCGGTACCGGCAACGATCCCCGTGCAGCCTTCAACAATATCGCTCCGGTGGAACGCCCTCCAATGCCCCGTCATGGTTCGAAGGACCTCTCGGAAATGGAAGCAGAACAGCAGAGAGCACGCGATGTTCGGAACGGGAGGCCGCTGGAGAGCGCGCATGAGATACCCGAATTTTTCCGGGAGCAGGCACGGGAGCGGGAGGCGGCAGCCGTTGAAATGATCAAGGCCCGGGGAAAAATCGACCCGGCGACCGGTATGTTCAGGGATTTCCAATCCTGCGAGGAACCGGACTGATGATCCTTACAAAATTTTTAAGGTGGTGTGGTTATCCAGTTTGGACGAAAGCGGAACTCAAAGCTGAGTTTGACAAAATGCAGCAAGTGCCGCAGGTGTCGGACTTGGTAGTTGTGAACGTCGACAAAATGATCAGAAATGAGAAGTAGTACTCTTTTTCCCCGCTCCCAAAATTCGGAGCCCATTGCACCGAGTACCCTGCCCTTCCAGCAGGCGATCGGGATGGTGTTGGTATGATTGGACGTGACTGATGAAAAAAAGGGGATTATGCCTTGATCTGTTTCTCGACAATTCTTGCGGCAATTCCTTCGGCAACATAGCCTAAAAACTCGTCCCACTTTTCCGGACCGAGCGCTTCCTTCAGTTCTGCCCCAGTCATGATTGCGTTCTCGTTCACCATCTTCACGCCTCGTCAGCAACAGGACTGTGATCCATACTCTCAATGG
>NZ_PIZH01000114.1 GCF_002835825.1 Methanoregula sp.
GGCCTGCGTCCTGTTGCAGGAGTACGACCTTCTCGTGCTGGATGAACCCTTCAGTTCCCTGGACTGTAAAGAGAAGGAGCGCGCCTGTGCCGCGATCTCCGGCCGCACCCATGGGATCACGATCATCTTCACGCACGAACAGGCACAATTCCCGCGGGTGGACATGCTCTGGGAGATCGCTGACGGTTCGCTCCACTGCAGGGGAAGCCTTCCTGGTGCCCTCCACCGCTGGGAGCATGCCCCGGAGATCATCAGGACACTTATCAGGAATGGAAAGGAACCGGCAAACATTACAAGACAGGATATCCGGGAGGCAGCATGCAGGACATAAGGCTCCGCATTGCCGTGGCGC
The DNA here is from genome assembly GCF_002835825.1 of Methanoregula sp. Classification (GTDB taxonomy): domain Archaea; phylum Halobacteriota; class Methanomicrobia; order Methanomicrobiales; family Methanospirillaceae; genus Methanoregula. Next base: position 353 of record NZ_PIZH01000114.1, read on the forward strand.
TGGTCCTCACCCTTTCAGCATTCTTCAGCCTGACAGGAGCTGCTCTGGCATTTCTCTGGTGGATCGCATGGTCCGGTAAGGTTTCTGAAATTATTCGGATGCGCATGATCCTGCCTGTCGCGGGCATGCTCGCCTTCTTCAGCGCCATTCTCTCCCTGACCGGGGGAGACGGCATATCATATTTCCTGCGGATGATGGTCATCGTTCTTATCGGTTCATGGGTCTATGCCGAACAGAAAAACGGCGAGTTCCTCCATTTCGGGGTATGGCTGCTCGGAAACCGGATCGGGTTCGAACTGGGAATGCTTGCCGACATGGCCATGCAGACCCTGCACCTCATGGTCCGGGACTTCGAAACAATCCGTGTTGCCCAAGCGCTGAAAGGAGCCGGTCCGGCCTGGAAAACACTTGTACCGGCCGGGCTCATTCTTGTTACGGGAGCACTTTTTCGGGCGGAGCATACCGCAGAGATCCTGGCAGTGCGGGGATACCGCAATGGTGGTTCACTCTGCCCGAAATTTTGCACAACCAGAGGTGATATCTACCGTTGTATGGCTGTGCTATGCATACTCCTCATAACGATAATTCCCGTTAGTGAATTTTTTATACTTTACCGATGAATTTTTGAGAGGCTGAATATCATCCTGATGCCCGACTGAGGACTCATCCATGCACACTGCCGCTCCCAAAAAAGTCCTGATCACCGATACGACTCTCCGTGATGCGCATCAGTCGCTCATTGCAACTCGGCTCAGGACCGAAGATATGCTCCCGCTTGCCCGGGAGATCGATCACTGCGGTTTTTTTTCCGTTGAAGCATGGGGCGGTGCCACCTTCGATACCTGCATCCGGTATCTTAACGACGACCCCTGGGACCGGCTGAAGGCGTTGAAAGCCGAACTCCGGCATACCCCGATACAGATGCTCTTAAGAGGGCAAAACCTGGTCGGGTACCGCCACTATCCTGACGATGTCGTGGACAGGTTTGTTGATGCTGCCCATAAAAACGGTGTCGACATCTTCCGCATATTCGATGCGCTCAACGATATCCGGAATATGACACGGTCCATGAAACGGGTCAAGGATAACGGGGCCCACCTGCAGAGCACAATATCCTATACGACAAGTCCGGTTCACAGTACCCGGTCCTTTATCGAGATGGCCAAAGAGCTCTACGCACAGGACTGCGATTCGATCTGTATCAAGGACATGGCAGGTCTCATCATGCCGGATCAGGCACGCGAGCTCATCACCGGCATCAAGAAAGCAGTGGATGTCAAAGTCTGCCTTCACAGCCACTGTACCAGTGGCATTGCCCCGATGAGTTACCAGGCCGCAATTTCGGCAGGAGTAGACATTCTCGATACCGCAATGTCGCCCATCGCCATGGGCACTTCACAACCCCCCACAGAAAGTGTTGTCGCATCGCTGACAGGCACACCGCGGGACACCGGTATTGACCTGATCAAACTCAGGACCGTCAGGAACGAGGTTCTCCGGATCCGGGACAAATACCAGGGGCTCCTCAACCCGATCTCCGAGCGCGTGGACAGCGATGTCCTCATCTACCAGTTGCCGGGAGGAATGATCTCAAACATCGTCTCCCAGCTCCAGGAGCAGGACGCACTCAACCGCTGGGATGATGTACTGGCAGAGGTCCCCCGCGTACGCGAAGACCTTGGCTACCCGCCCCTTGTTACCCCGACAAGCCAGATCGTCGGGACCCAGGCCGTTCTCAATGTCCTGGTCAACGGTGAGCGATACCGGAATGTGACAAAGGAAGTCAAGGACTATATCCGGGGCCTGTATGGGAAACCCCCGGGACCTATTCGCAATGAGATCCGGACACTGATTATTGGTGATGAGAAGGTTATCACGGAAAGGCCGGGCGATCTGCTTGAGCCGGCCTATGATACCATGAAAGCGGAGGCTTTCGGGGCAGGTCTTATTAAAAAGGAAGAGGATGTCCTGACCTATATCCTGTATCCTGCCATCGCCCCTTCGTTCCTCAAAGGCGAGAGAACTGTTGAGGAGATCCCAAAGAAACAGACCGCATCCTCCTCAACGAAGGGAGATATGCCAAGCCTGATGGAGGTCGAGGTAGATGGCGAGGTCTTCACGGTGCGGATCGTATCCGTTGGCGGAAACAAAGTTGAGGTTGCCAGTGCCGCATCCCAGAAGATCCCGAGGGGAGAGTTTCCCGGTGGCATCAAGAGCAACATGCAGGGGATGGTCCTCAAGGTGCTCGCAAGCAGGGGAGCGCTCGTGAAGAAAGGGGATACCCTGCTGATCCTTGAAGCAATGAAGATGGAGAATCCGATCCACAGCCCCGCTGACGGCAAGGTCACCGAGATATTCGTCGATACCGGTGACATTGTCCAGAACGGCGATGTCCTGCTGGTGGTCCAATGAAATTTTTCGAGAAACTCCTGATTGCCAACCGCGGTGAGATCGCCATCCGCGTCATGAGGGCATGCCGCGAGCTCGATATTGACACGGTGGCAATCTACTCGGACGCCGACATAAATGCTCTCCACGTGAAGTACGCGGACGAAGCATTCCATGTGGGGGAAGCCCATCCCTCCAAAAGTTACCTCAACATGGAGCGTATCATCGATATTGCCAAGAAATGCGGAGCCGAGGCAATCCACCCGGGCTACGGCTTTCTTGCAGAGAACTATCGGTTTGCCAAGCTCTGCCAGGATGAGGGGGTCACCTTTGTCGGTCCCCGGTGGAAGAGCATCAAAGCGATGGGCTCCAAGATCGGCAGCAAACAGATGATGAAGGATGCCGGTGTTCCTGTTCTTCCCGGTACGGATGGGGGTATCACCGATATTGAGGTGGCAAAGAAGATTGCCGCTGATATCGGATATCCCGTCATCGTCAAGGCCAGCGCCGGAGGGGGCGGTATCGGCATGCAGATCGTCAATGACGAAAAGTCACTGGAAGAGGCGATCTCCGGCAGCCAGCGGATCGCGAAGTCGGCTTTTGGGGATGCAACGGTCTTTATCGAGAAGTACCTTGTCAAGCCCCGCCATATCGAGTTCCAGGTGCTCGTGGATGAGCATAAAAACGCTGTCCATCTCTATGACCGGGAATGTTCCATACAGCGCCGGCACCAGAAACTGATTGAAGAGGCCCCCTCTCCCATTATGACGGACGAACTCAGGGAGCGGATGTCCGCATCAGCGCTCAGGGTAGCCGAAGCCTCCGATTATACGAACGCCGGTTCGGTCGAGTTCCTCTACAGCCAGGGCAATTACTATTTCATGGAGATGAATACCCGCCTTCAGGTTGAGCATACCATAACGGAATTCGTCACCGGCATCGACCTTGTTAAGCAGCAGATCGGCATAGCCGCAGGCGAATCGCTTCCCTTTGAACAAAAAGACCTCTCCATCCGCGGACATGCAATCGAGTGCCGTATCAATGCAGAAGACCCGCTCAACAATTTTGCAGCAGATCCAGGAAAGATCCTGCGGTACCGCTCCCCTGGCGGGCCGGGCATCCGGGTAGATTCTGGCATCCACATGGGATACACCATCCCGCCAAACTACGATTCGATGATCGCAAAACTCTGTGCATGGGACAGTACCCGTCGCGATGCAATCCAGCGGATGCGCCGGGCGATTTCCGAGTATATCGTTCTTGGTATCAAAACAACCCTCCCGCTTCATTACGCGATCATGAACAACCAGCAGTTCATCGAAGGAAACACGCACACGCACTTCCTGCAGGAGGAGCACATCTTAAAAACGCTTGAACGATACAAGAGGGACGAAGAGACCCGCATGCAGACACTGGCGGGATCCTTTGACCAGGGTAAAAAAGTTGCCGCAATCACTGCAGCGGTCAACACGTACATCCAGCAGAAAAAACCGTGACGAAAAAATCCGTCGCGTTATGAGAACCTTTAACTATTTTTACGGCGTTTTTATTATGCACTTTTGTGCTGCGGTGGCCTAGCTGGTTAGGGCGCCAGACTCATAGGGTTTGTTGAACTCCTTCATTGTTCACGCTTTGAGAGATCTGGAGATCGGGGGATCGTAACCCTCTCGCAGCATTATTCTTTTATTCCGGAAAACCGGGAATACTCCCTGATCCGGCACCTGGTTGATTTTCCACACAGCACCTTCCCCCCCATCGCGAAGGTCTGATTTCTGCAATTCAAAAGCGCCTAAAGCGGCATAATTCCTGGGGGGAAATGGGAAATAATTGACGATCGGAACCAAAAATCTCCCCCAATAATACAAGGACACACACAAATCCGAATTCGACCCAAAAAATACGGATCGGGCAGCAATCGGAGGTTCTCAGGGTCCCATATGCCCCCACCCTCAGGATTCTGCCGTATCTATACCAATGATCATTCTCTTTTTTCCTCTAACCAACCCGTCGGCATACAACGAGTCTCCGGATAGACACGAGGCATTCTCCTGCAAGTGGCGGGTAAATGAAAAAGGATCGTTGGTTATGTGGAATCAGGCCCCGCACTGATTGATCAAACGTACCAGTTCGGCAAAACCATGCATCTCCATCTCCAGCACCTGCTCACGGGTCATGCCCATACTGGTTTCGGCATCGGCAGTCAGCATCTCGGGGCCGCGGAGTATTGTGCGGGAGATCCCGTCCCGCGAGAGGATCTCTTCCGCTTCAGCATCATGAATAAAAGCCCGTCCGGGAATGATGACAACGGGTTCAAGAGTTTGGAGATCGATCTGCTTCAGATCGTCTGCTGTGATGAGGCAGGCGATCTCTTTTGTTACTGGTACTACCGGAACAGATGACCCGCATGCAGAAAGAATGGTATCGATAAACGGAGTCGCAATGCTTCCGCTGACAACGCTCGCCCGTTTTACAACCCGAGGGAGTTTTGCCAGCAGGTCCGGCTCATATCGGATCGCAAACGGTGAGCCAATCTCCGGGTCCCAGAGAGGCGTGCCGGATATTTTCATCGTGAACTTTTTCCGGAGATCGGTTATCATGTCCCGGAATGACTCCACGCTCTGGGTTTTTTGATACTTCAGTACCGGCCCGTTACCGAGAATGAGCCCCTGTTCTGTGGCATTGCCAAACCGCATCAGGATGAGACCTTTTGCCCCCTTATCCTGGAGCCACTGGCAGGTCTCCTCAAGTACCCTGCCGTCATTGACTCCCGGAAGTACGACCGTTGCTGCATAGACATCGACTGTTTTACACAGCCGTTCGAGAATCGCAAGCGAGACTTCCGGCGTTGGATCATGCATGTATTTCTTCCGGAGTTCCGGATTAACCGAGAAGACGGTGAAGGAAATTTCTGACAGGCCGTTATCGATAAGCAGATCAGCAATCGCAGGATCGTCCCAGCCCTTCCCGCTCGTGTACCCGATATGAAGCGGGGCTTCTGTACTCCCAAGCAGCTCGATTAGGTCCGTGAATTGCGGGTAACAGCTCGGGTCGCCGCCGCCGCTGATGGTTATCCGTTCGATCTCACCCTCTTTTGCCTGAAGGTTTGCAAGGGTCTCATCTGCGATGGTGCGCAGGGCCTTGAATCCAGCATACTCTTCTTTCACCCCTCTCATGCAGTAGTCGCAGCCTTTTTTGAATGGCAGGCAGTACCGGCACCCGAGCGGGGTTGTGCCCTTGACTTTCTTAAAATAGCAGTATTCGCAG
>NZ_PIZH01000115.1 GCF_002835825.1 Methanoregula sp.
GCCCAATAGTATCCCATCTGCTCTGCAAGATCTTTTCCTTCGCCTCTCAGGTCCGGTGCCCGGCGTCCTTTCACGGTATCCAGTCTCCGTTCATTGCACAAGAAAAATTTTTCAGAAATATATTTCACTAAATGAATGAACCGGAGGCTGATACCTTTTCCGGTCCGGTTGTCCTGGTTGTATTGGCTGATCCCATGAAAAAAGCCGGACAGGAGTCGTGCGGTACTTATTTTCCGCCCGGAAAGATCCGCCACATCTCCTTTGGCACCGTGATCTCGAACCGGGCGCCGATGCCCACGTACCCGGTCTCGCGGATCGTCAAACCGGTGGTTGCAAGGATCTCCCGGGCAAGGAAAAGGCCAAAACCGGTATTCTTCCCGAATCCTTTCTCGAAGATCTTCTCCTTCTCTTCCGGAACAATCCCGACACCATCATCCTCGATGATGATCACGAGACCGTCCGGCGCCCGTTCGCACCGTATACCGATCGTTGTCACATGTTCCCCGTGACGGATTGCATTGTCAAAGAGATTGTAGAACACCCGTTCGATCATCGGGTCGGCAAATATCTCTATCTCCAGGCAGGTTTTGGAAAACGAGACCTCCGGCCTTGCGGTCTTTTCCATGATCTCCTCAAGGCGGAACCATGCGGGCGTCTTTTCGCCCAGCTCCTGGTACGCTTTGGTGAACTCGATCTGGCCGGCAATCGTGTCAGCGGCTGCCTCGATCTTCTGCATGAAATCGATGACAACCGGGTCCGTGTTGCCCAGCTCAACAAGCTGGGCGTATCCCCGCAGCACGGTCAGCTGGTTTGCGACATCATGGCGGGTGATGCTGTTCAAAAGGCTGAGTTTTTTGTTTGTCTCCTCGATTGCCTGCACCATGACCCTGCGTTCCGTGATGTCCCGGATGAATCCTTCGGAGCCGGAAATACTGCCATCCTCCTCACAGGCGAACTGGACGTTGAGGGAGGTCCAGAACGGGGTTCCGTCTTTTTTCCTGCCCTGGCCGGAAATATCCGTGATTGCCTTCTCTGTCTGAAGGCGTTTCAGGATGGTTTCCCGATCTTCTGGGGAGTAGTATAAAACGGCAACCGGCATGCCGATCATCTCCTCTGCCGAGGTATACCCGTACATCCGGACTGCAGATGGATTCACCATGGTAACGATCCCGTTCCGGTCGGTTCGGACATATGCATCCTGCATGCTCTCCAGGATATGGCGGAATTTCTCTTCGCTCTCCTCCCGTGCCCGCTCGGCGTTTTTCCGGTCGGAAATATTCCAGACAAAGACCAGGGACCCGTCTTTCCCCATGTACCGGAAGGGGACTGCGGTGACCTCGACATCGATCCCGGTTCCGTCCATCCTGAGGTACACCTCCTCAAGAGGTGATGCCGCGACCCGATCAGCATAGAGCCCATGGACCCGGTTTTTGATCACCTCGTGGAACCGTGGATGGATCCGGTCAAGGAATGGTGTTCCGACCAGCTGGTTGCCGGACGAAGCACCAAAAAGCCTGAGTGCCGCCGGGTTGAGGTACTGGAATTTCCACTCGGCCCCGATGTAAATCGCTTCCGGGGCACCCTCGATCACGCGCCGGAAGGTCTCCTCGCTCTCTTTCAACGCAGCTTCTGCAAACTTTCGCTCCGTGATATCGGTCATGAGGCTGAGTGTTGCCGGCTTTCCCTGCCAGGATATTCCCGTTGTCGAATTGGAAACCCACACCGGCCTGCCCCCGGTGCCGATAATCCGGAAATCATAGGTCTCCGGCACAGGCTCACCGGCAATCCGTGTCCCGTGGATGGTCTTCAGCTGCCCGCGGTCATCGGGCCAGATATAGTCTATGAAGGGCTGGCCTTCGAGATCCTGTGTTGTTTTGCCCAGGAGATGAGCCCCCCGTTTATTGACAAAAACGATCTTCCAGTTCTGCACAATGGCGATGGCCTCGTTGGCGTTTTCCACGAGCGAGCGGTACTTCTCCTCGCTTTCGCGAAGTGAATCTTCCGAGTTTTTCCGGTCCGTAATATCCCGGTCCGCCCCCCGGAACCCGGTGAGTGCCCCGTCACTGGCAAGGACTGGAATGCTGTTACTTTCCAGGTAACTCCAGGAACCGCTCTTATGCCGCCACCGTAGAATCACATTCCGCCATCCCTGTTTTGAGCGTATTGATGACGCAAGCCGTTCCTGTAGTATATCCCTGTCGTCAGGATGGACCAGGTCATTGATGTCGGCGGTCAGGATCTCCTCGGGCAGATATCCTATAATCCGCTCAATTGCCGGATTCGAGAACGTATGATGTCCTGCAAGATCTATCTCCCAGATCCATTCGCTGGTAGTTTCCACAATGTTGCGGAACTTCTCCTCGCTCTCCCGGAGCGCCTCCTGGCTCCGCTTATACTCGGTGATATCCTCGTACGTGCCGAGCACCCCGATCACGTTCCCTTCCTTGTCGCGGAGCGGGACCTTGCTTGTGCGGAGCCATGCCCTGCTGCCGTCAGGCCTGGCCTGGGGCTCTTCATAGTTGATCCTTCCCTCTCCGGTCGCCATCACCCGCCGGTCGTCGGCCCGGTAGAGTTCCGCGGTTTCCCGGAAGGAATTATCGTAATCGGTCTTCCCGATAATTTCGGATGGATCGGAGAGACCGGCATCCTCCGCAAGCGATTTGTTGCAGCCAAGGAATACCGAGTTTTTGTCTTTCCAGAAAACGCGCTGGGGGATGGTATCAAGGATGGTCTGGAGCATCTGCCGGGAGTCAAAGAGAGCCTCCTCGGCCTTCTTGCGTTTGGTAATGTCCCGCATGAGGACCATGATCGAAGGGAGGCCCTGGAAATTGACCGGCTTTGCCGCGATCTCAACCGTCAGCACCTCACCGTCGAGAGCCACGACATGCTGTTCCTGCCGGGGAATTCCAACGCCATCTGCAGCCATTTTCCCGACAGCATCAAGAGTCCTTGCTTTGTGCTCGGGACTGACAAATGCGAGGATGTCTTTCCCGACGATATCCTCCGGGCCGTTTGCTTTCACCATACGGACAGCTTCCGGATTAGCGTACACGTTCTTCCCGTCGCGGTGAACGACAATGGCAACCGGGGCAAGTTCAATCAGCGACCGGTAGTTTTCTTCGCTCTCCCTGAGTGCGTCCTCAGCCTTCTTCTGGAGGGATATGTCCCGGAACGTCACGTACGTTGCCGGCCTTCCCTGCCACATGCACGGGGTTGTCGCAACATCGACCTGCATAATGCTGCCATCAGCCCGCAGGAATCGTTCGTGAATGAGTTCCAGGGATTTTTCCGGAGAAACGCGGATCCGTTCTGCAATCAGCGCACGGTCATCAGGATGGATAATCTCAATAGCCGGTTTTCCGATGAGACCCGCTGGGTCGGACATCCCCATCATCCTGACCCCGGTCTGGTTGACAAAGATGAGCTTCCCGTCCTGGTGGATAGCGATCCCGTCGAACGATGAGTCAACGAGGGTCCGGTACCGTTCCTCGCTCTCGACAAGAGTCTGCTCGGTGCGTTTCCGCCCGGTAATGTCCCGGACAAACGCGAAACTGTACTCGCGGTCGCCCTTGTTCACATAGACCGCAACGATCTCGACATCGATCAGGGTACCGTCCTTTCTCTGGTGCCGGGTCTGGATGAACTGGGTTTTTTTCTCCCGAAGCTGCGCGACCGATGCCCCCCATACCTCCTTGGGGAAGTCCGGGTCCAGCTCAAAGAGTTTCATGGAGCAGAGTTCTTCGCGCGAGTAGCCGGTAGTCCGGCAGGCCGCGTCGTTGACATACAGGATCGAACCTTCGAAATTTATCCAGAAGACTTCATCTGATGACCGGTCGACAGAGATCTTCAGGAGCTCCAGTTCCTCCTCTGTCCTTTTGCGGTCGGAGATGTCGCGGATCGATGCAAGGACCGACTGCGCTCCATCAAGCTCGAACCGTGAGAGCAGGACATCTGAAGAAAAGAGACGCCCATCCCTGTTTTTATGGACCCACTCGAAGTGGTCGCTTCCCTCCTGCAGGGCTTTCTGCAGGTGTACCCCCCCGGAATACACCGAGTCCTGTCCATCGGGCTAGACCGGAGGGAAGATGTCTTTTGGCACAAGCGAGAGGAACTCTTCTTTGGACGCGTACCCGAAGAGTTCGAGTGCCCGCTGGTTGCAGTCCGTGAACCTTCGTTCGGTATAGATGATCAGCGCCTCATGGATTTTCTCGAACAGGGTCCGGAATTTTTCCTCACTTTCGCGGATCCGTTTCTCGCTAAGGGCCAGCTCTTCGTACTGCCCCCTCAGTTCCTCCTCAGATGCCGTGAGCTGCTCGTACGACAACCTGAGTTCCTGGTTCTTCCGGTTGATCTCCTCTTCAGCCCTGATACGATCGGTGATATCGCGCCCATGGAAGAGGAGCCCCCGGATCCCCCTCACGTCCGGCAGGTACGTGATGGTTCCCTCGATAAAGACCGTTCCCCCCTGCACATCCCGTACCCGGAATGGCGGCACCGGCACCGGCTCAACAGGCTTTCCCAAAGCAGTCCTCCCGCTCGCAAGGAGAATCTCCTCGTCCTCGCCTATGATCCCAAAAAAGGAACTTACCCCGGTATAGTTCTTCCCCAGCAGGGTATTCGCATTTTGCCCGGTGATCCGCTGGATTGACGGGCTGATGTACTGGTAATTCCCGTTGATATCTGAGATCGTTGTAAGGTCCGGGACGTTTTCCGTGAATGCCCGGAATTTCTCTTCCGAGATTTTGAGAGCCTCCTGCTTGACGGTCAGTTCGTCCAGCTGCTGGCGAAGCTCCTCTTCGTTTGCTGCGATCTGCTCGTAGGAAGCATTGAGTTCGTCGCTCTTCTTTTGCAGTTCCCGCTCAGCACGTTTCCGCCGGACGGCATACCGGACCTTGTTCGCGAGTTCGGCAAACTGCGCTTTGGGGTCGCCGCCTTTCTGGATGTAAAAGTCTGCCCCGTTGTTGAGAGCTTCGATAACGACTTCTTCGCGCCCCCTGCCGGTGAAGAGGATGAACGGGAGATCAAATGACCGTTTCCGGATCTCTTTTAAAAAGGCAATCCCGTCCATGCCCGGCATCTGGTAATCAGAGAGGATGGCATCGAACGAAAGGATCTCCGGGTTGGCCAGTATCTCTTCTGCAGAGGTCGAGGTCCGTACCCGGAACTCTGCTGTCTGTTCCAGAAAGATCTGCGCAAGTTCCAGAAGATCCGGCTCATCGTCGACGTAGAGGATTGAGATCATGTGAGCAGGCACCGGTCTGTTGGTAATCTAGAGAAGAATATTATAATATAAATAAGGTCGCGTCCGCACGACATATTTGAACGGCGCAGGAACTTCTCCCGCTGGAAGGAATGCCCGGGGAACGAACTATGACATCCGGCATCCCCTGCTATGAAGAAGTGGCCGGTATGCGGGACGAGGGTACCCTGCAGCGATGATTACTGTTATTCCCGCGAGTGGATGTTCGAGGACCAGGAACCTTGGGGAACAGCCCTCCCTTGCATCGACATCTCGAAGGAGGAGTGGAGAACACCATGGGTGGCATCAATGCTGTCAGCAGCCGGAATGTACTGTGGTATCCTTAATGATATCGGGACGCCGGTCTCCTCCCCCGCGTAAGCGCCCGAGCCGGTCTTGCATTCATCCCGCATCCGTTCCCTGGACCCGGGTCCGGTATGCCCCTCCCGGCACAGTGATCTCGAACAGTGCGCCCTTCCCCGGCTCGCCGGTCTCCCGGATCAGGATATTTGTTAAGGAGAGGATCTCCCGTGCAAGGAACATCCCAAGGCCGGTGTTTTTTCCAAAGCCGCGCCGGAAAATATGCTCCTTGTCCTCCGCGTTGATACCCGCCCCGTTGTCTTCCCAGATGATCACGAGGTCATCTCCTGACGGGCGGGTGGTGACATGGATTTCCGTGACATGCTCCCCGTGGCGGATGGAATTGTCGATTAAGTTGAAGAAGACCT
>NZ_PIZH01000116.1 GCF_002835825.1 Methanoregula sp.
CTCTGATTCTGATGGGATCGGACTTCACATCTGATCGGCCTCTGTGGCACCCTGTACTTTATTACTAAAGAACGGGGAGATTTTCATTGACAATTCCGGGGAATTTCGGGGCGGTTCATGACAAACAATCTCATTTTCGACCTGCTCATCGTCATGCTCTTCATCTCCGGCACCAGTATGGCTGCTGTGGGCTGGTATGCCCGGAGGTTTGTCGGGAGAGTTCCCGCGGCAACACCTTTTGTCCTCCTGATGCTCTGTGCAGCGGCCTGGGCATTCCTCTATATTCTCGATCTGCTCACGATGTCCCTTCCGCTGAGGATTTTTTACCACAACCTCCGCTTCCTGTACCTCCCGTTCCTGTCCGTTCTCGAACTCTGGCTCGTACTGGCCTATGTGAACAAGACCGAGTGGATTCGCAGGGATCTGGCGGCACTCGTGTTGATCATTCCCTTCCTGTCAGCAATCCTTGCGGTAACAAGCCCGTTCCATACCCTCTTCCGCTATGATTTCTCCATCAATACTGCCGGCCCGGTCCCGGTCCTCCAGTATTCCGAGAGTTCCTTCTACACCATCTATTTCCTGTATTCATTTGTCCTGCTGGTGCTTGCCATAATTCTGCTTGTCTATGAAACAAAGAAGCGCGGCACACTGTGGGAGACGTCCACCATCCTGTTGCTCATTGCTCTTGCGTTCCCGACGGTACTCAATTATTTCGCCGAAACCGCAAGGTTTCCGTTCCCTGGCGTTAACCCCACTCCGGCCCTTCTCTGGATTGCTGCGATTTTGTACAGCGTTGCCCTCTTCCGGTACCATTTTCTCGATATCATTCCCATTGCGCGGGGACGGTTGATCGAGGCCCTGAGCAAACCCGTACTGGTACTGGACACAGCGGACAGGATAATCGACATTAACCCGGCGGCATGCTCGCTCTTCGCTTTCACCCATGCTGCCGCCATCGGGAAAGAGATTGGCGAGATTGCAGGAGATTGGCCTGACTTCCTGTCCCTGTGCAGGGAAAAGACCCCCATGAAGAAGGATCTTGTCAGGACCCACAACAGGGAGGTTTTTTATTACATCGGATCTGTGGAACCGCTTCTTGGAATCAACAGAGATCCGGAAGGCCACCTTGTCATCCTGCAGGATATCACGGATTTGAAGCGGGCCCAGGATGCCCTGCGGGAGAAGACCGAAGAACTGGACCAGTACTTCTCGACAAGCCTCGACCTGTTCTGTATTGCGGATACACAGGGGTATTTCCGCCGGCTGAACCCGGAGTGGGAGAAGACGCTGGGGTACTCGCTTGATGAACTCGAAGGCCGCCGTTTCCTGGACTTTGTCCACCCGGACGACGTACCGGCCACCCTCGACGCCATCAGCTCCCTCAGCGCCCAGAAAGAAGTCCTCAACTTCACGAACCGGTACCGCCACCGCGACGGCAGTTACCGGTGGATCGAATGGAAATCATTCCCGAAAGGAGACCGTATCTTTGCCGCAGCCCGGGATATCACCAAACGCAGGCGGATCGAGCAGCAGCTTGCAGACCATACCCGCTTCCTCTCGACCCTGATCGACACGCTTCCCCTCCCCGTTTTCTACAAGGATGCGGGAGGAAAATACCTTGGGTGCAACCGGCCCTTCGAAGAATATCTCGGCATCGGGCGGGATGCGCTGATCGGGAAGACCGTGTATGATATTGCCCCAAAAGAACTTGCAGATGTATATTTTGCCGCTGACCAGGATCTGCTCAAAAATTCCGGTTTCCAGACCTATGAATCGCAGGTCCGGTATGCAGATGGTTCCCTTCACGACGTGATCTATTACAAGGCCTGTTACCTGGACCACAGCGGGGCCACGGGCGGGATTATCGGGACATTTCTCGACATTACCGAGAGGAAAGAAATGGAGAGTGCCCTCCGGGAAAGCGAGGAGAAGTACCGGGCAATCATCGAAGAGATGCAGGACCTCTTCTACCGTACGGACATCAACGGGAAGATCACGATGCTCAGCCCGTCGGCATTTGTTATCTCGGGATATGCGCCGGATGAACTGATCGGACAGGATGTTTCCCTGGTCTATGCCGACCCCCGGGACCGTGAAAAACTCCTTGCAATCCTCAAAGAAAAAGGATCGGTTGATTCCTTCCCCCTGGACCTGAAGGTCCGCGACGGATCAATCCGGCATGTGACCACGAGCAGCCATTTCTATTACGATGCCGCAGGCACGATTCTTGGCGTGGAAGGTGTTATCCATGACATCACGGAACAGCGGAGGGCAGAAGAAGCCCTCCGTATTGCAAACAAGAAACTCCACCTCCTTTCAAGTATTACCCGGCACGATATCCGCAACCAGCTGATGGCCCTGATGGCGTTTATTGAACTGAGCCAGGATTCGATCGACAAGCCGGAAGAGCTTATTGAATTTTTAAAAAAGAACCAGAAGATTGCCGAGACCATCACCCGCCAGATCACCTTCACCAAGGACTACGAGGATCTTGGTCTGAACGCACCGTTATGGCAGGATGTGAATGCCAGTATTGATGCCGCGGTTGCGTTACTTCCCCTGCGGAACATCCGGGTCGTCAAGGAGGTTCACGGCATTGAAGTGTTCGCTGACCCCCTGGTGGAGAAAGTATTCTACAACCTCATCGACAACTCCCTGCGCTACGGTGGCAAGAAGATGACCATGATCCGGATCACCAGCCATACAGAAGGCTCATCCCTGGTACTGGTCTTTGAGGATGACGGTGCGGGGATTCCCGAACCGGAGAAGAACGTCATCTTCGAAAAGGGATTCGGCAAGAACACCGGCCTTGGCCTCTATCTCTCACGCGAGATCCTTGCCATCACCGGTATCACTATTATCGAGAACGGTTCGCAGGGAACGGGGGCACGATTCGAGATCTCCGTGCCAAAGAACGGGTACCGGTACACCTCGTGATCCAGGACCTGCCATTGTACTGCTGCACGTAACATTCATCTTTCCTGCGGACAACTCCTTTCATCGAGTCACAATTACTTCCATATTCCCCCGCACGGAACGACCTGCATGCTGTCACTTCTCTACGTCGATGATGAACCGGGACTGCTCGAGATCGGGAAACTGTTCCTGGAAACGAGCGGGGGCTTTACGGTTACTACCACCCTTTCAGGAAGGGAGGGTCTTGACGAACTGGCAGCGCACACCTTCGATGCCATTGTTTCCGACTACCAGATGCCCGAGATGAATGGCATTGAATTTTTAAAAGCTGTTCGGATGTCATATGGCTCTATACCCTTTATCCTCTTCACCGGCCGGGGGCGCGAGGAGGTCGTCATCGAGGCGATCAACAACGGGGCGGATTTTTACCTCCAGAAAGGGGGCGATCCCAAAGCACAGTTTGCCGAACTGGCACATAAGATCCGGCAGGCGGTCAGCAAACGGCAGGCCGAGTACGCCCTCCAGGACTCCGAGAGGCGCCTCTCCGACCTCATCAACTTCCTGCCGGATGCCACCTTTGCCATCGACACCGATGGAAAGGTGATCGCATGGAACCGTGCCATTGAGGAGATGACCGGTATTTCGTCCACCACCATGCTCGGCAAGGGGGAGTACGAGTATGCCATACCGTTCTATGGTAAGCGCCGCCCGATCCTGATCGACCTGATCTCCGCGCCGGACGAGAAGATATCCCCATTCTATTCCCACATCGTAAGGGACGGGGCCACCCTTTCGGCCGAAACCGATCTGCCAACGCCAAAAGGAAAACGGATCTATGTCATTGCGAAAGCAAGCCCCCTGTACGACAAGGCGGGGAATATTACCGGGGCAATCGAGGCGATACGGGATATTACCGACCGGAAGAAGGCCGAGGAGGCACAACGGGAGAGCGAGAAAAGGTTCCGCGAACTTGCCGAACTGCTGCCCCTGGGGATTTACGAATCGGATGCCAACGGGAGGCTGACCTATGTCAACCGCCGGGCACTGGACATGTTTGGGTATACGGCGGAAACGTTCGCCCGGGGGGTGGATTTCCGGAGCGCAATTGCACCTGCCGACCGGGAACGTGCCTCCGCGTTTTACCAGAAGAGCCTGGAGACGGGGATAAGCGAGAATTCCGGACGGGAGTATACAGCCTTAAGAAAAGACGGGACTACTTTCCCTATCCTGATCTTTGCCTCTCCGGTCCTCAGGAACGGCAGGGTTGCCGGGGCACGCGGCATCATTGTCGATATCACCAGCCGGAAGAAGGACGAGGAAGAACTCCAGGCGGTCAACGAGGAACTTGCTGCATCGGGTGAAGAACTCAAAGCGCAATACGATGAGCTTGCCGCTAGCGGGAAGAGGATCCGCGAGAGCGAACTGCGCCTCAAGTACATGCTCGGGTTCTACGAGCATGCCGGGAAGGGCGATGAAGACCTCCGTGCCTATGCTGTCGAAGGAGCCTGCCTTGTTACCTCGAGCCCGCTCGCGTACCTGGCATTCATGAACGCGGACGAGAGCGAGCTCACGATGTATGCCTGGTCGAAATCCGCAATGGCCGAATGCGCAATGGTGGACAAGCCCATCATCTACAAGACCGAAAAGACCGGGCTGTGGGGAGAGGCTGTCCGTCAGCGCAGGCCGGTCATCACAAACGACTATGCTGCCCCGAACCCTGCAAAGAAGGGATACCCTGACGGCCATCCCCAAATCCACCGGCACATGAACGTGCCGGTGATTGAGGAGGGCCGGGTCGTCCTCGTGGCTGGTGTGGCCAACAAGGCAACCGATTATACGGAGAATGATGCAAACGAACTGCTCCTCCTGATGCAGGGGCTCTGGAACCTCTTAAAGGCACAGCGGATGGAAGGGGAGCGGCGGGCAGACGAGGAGAAATACCGCACGGTTGTCGAGAACAGCAACGATGCGATCTATATCTACCGTAGTGACCAGCTGCTGTTTGCCAACAGGAGAGTAGCGGAACTCACCGGATTCAGCCAGGAAGAACTCATGGCCGGAAACATCTGGGACCGTATTCATCCAAACGATCGTGCACGGCTGCAGGAAGCACGGGACCGGAGAACCGCGGGGGAAGATATCCCGCAGGCATTCTCTGCCCGTGTTGTTACCCGGAACGGAGAGGTCAGGGTCTGCGAGTTTACTGTAACGCTCATCACGTACCAGGATCAGCCTGCACTGCTGGGGATCATCCGGGATGTTACAGAGAAGCAGCAGCTGGAAGCCGAGCGCCAGGCTGCGTACGAACAGCTTGCCAGTGCCGAGGAAGAACTCCGGAAACAATATGATGAGCTTGCCCGTGCAGAGGAGCAGGTCCGTGCCCGCACACAGCAGATGGAAGAGATCGCTGCAACAATGCCGGGAGTCGTCTTCCAGTTCTATGCCCGATCCAACGGCAACATGGGTTTCTATTATGTCAACGAAAGATCGTGTGAGATCCTTGGCATCGACAACGATCCTGAGGAGTTCTTCCAGGCGTTTACAAGCGCGATACACCCTGTAGATCGGGACCGGTTCATGGATTCGGTCCATACGGCGATTGATTCCGAAGCCCTCTGGGATTTCACGGGAAAATTTGTCAAACCTTCGGGCGATGTGATCTGGTTCCGGGGGATGTCAAGCCCGGTCCGGCATGGTGATGAAGTGGTCTTTTCCGGCGTCTTCCAGGATGTCACGGACAGGATCGAGATAAGCCTTGCCCTCCAGAAAAGCGAGGCAAAGTTCAGGGCAATTACGAACCAGACGTTCCAGTTCATCGGGTTGATCAACACGGACGGAACCGTGCTCATGGCCAACCGAACCGCGCTCGACTTTGCCGGTGTTGCGGAGTCCGCTGTAACAGGCCACCTCTTCTGGGAGACGGCCTGGTGGTCCCACTCGGCCGAAGTACAGGAACAGCTGAAGGATGCGATACACAAGGCTGCAGCGGGAGAGACTGTGCGGTTCGAGAC
>NZ_PIZH01000117.1 GCF_002835825.1 Methanoregula sp.
GTATATAGAAGTTCCCAACCGGCATGTTGCGATGAACGATTACCTGCCCGAACCCAACCGGCATCGGTTCAGCACATTTTTCTGGCACAAGGCCCATTATTTTTATTTCACTAGGGAAACTCTCCAGAAGATCCTCTCAAACGCCGGGTTCATCTGCGAGTTTGCATGCCGGCATGAGTATACCTTCATCAACTTCCTGAACTGGTATTTCTGTGGCACTCCCCAGAAAGCCTTTGTTGATGCAACCATCCGTTCGAACCTTTACAATGGAGCCAGCCCGTTCGAAAAGCAGATGAATGGTATCATAACCGATGTCGAGAAGCAGTTCCATGAGCTGCTTGCGGAAACCTATACCGGGGACACTATCTGTTGTTTTGCAAGAAAATGATCGTGTGAAACGCTTCCCGGTTTACCTTACGGTATCAGGAATTATTTTTTAATATTACTCCGTATCTCGTGCAGAATCCCGGATTTCCCCCACCCCTGCAAGGAAAAAAGAGATTACAGCCAGTCCCCGCCACTTATGGAGATGGTATCGCCTGTTATGTAACCGGCGTTTCTTGAGAGAAGGAAGAGAACCAGATCTGCCACTTCGGCAGGAGTGCCTGCCCGTTTCATGGGAACCAGATCGATACGTTTTTTGAGATCCTCTTCCGTCTTGAACTGCCACCGCTCATGGAAACCGGATGCAATAAACCCAGGTCGTATCCCATTCACCGTGATATTGCATTTCGCACCCTCCCGAGCAAACCCCTTGACAAGGCATTCGATTCCCAGTTTTCCCGTTGCATAGGGAAGGGAGAAAGGACTTCCCCCATGGAGAGAGGACTCCGTGCTGAACAGGATGATCCGCCCGTGGTTATTCTGCTTCATGTAGCCAAATGCTTTGCGGGAGATGAAAAATGGGGCGCTCAGGTTCAGAGCCAGATCTGAATTCCAGTCATTGTAAGACAACTCCGACCAGTGACAGGGGTTCGCTATACCGCCGCATAACACAACAAGATTGTCTATCCCGCCGGCCCAGGATACGTAATCCTCGACCAGCTTATCGCAATATTTCGGGTCTCGGACATCGCCACAGAAGATCCTGAAATTCTCTTGTGCAATAGAACCACTCTCTGATAAATCCATGAATTTTTTTGTGTAATTCCAGCAATGAACTCCCAGTTTTGCACGGTCAACAGATAGCCCGGGAAGCAACGCCATTCCGATCCCACCGCTCGCACCAACAACCAGCGTTCGGGGGCGAATATCCCATTTTATATCTGTATCCTGCGCACACGACTTGTTTTTTTTCATATTTTTCCTCCAAAATAGACTTTTTTGACAAAATCAATGCTTGCCGTTAGATTCTCCAGCGGATCCCCATAAGGAAGGGTTTTTTGTTCAATCGAGATGTATTTCCCGTAACCATACCGTTCAAGACATCTGGCTACGAGCGCGTGATTAACCGTGCCGGAACTCCCTACAACAGTAAGACCGGGATCGTTCACGTGAACATGCATCAGCCCCGGAAGCGACATGGCTATCGAATCCTCGACATTTTCCCTGCTGTCAAAGAGGGATTTCACATCGAGCTGAAGACCGAAGCCCGGGTGGTTAACATCCTCAACAAGCCGGCGTGCTTCGGAAGAGGATGCAATAAAATCCGTCTCTGACGGGCCAAGGGGCTCGATGCAGATACAAACGCCCCGGTCATACGCCACGGGTGCAAGCCGCGAGAAGAAGGCCGTGGCCCTGGTGAACGCTGATTCCGGGGAGAGGGAACCACGGTGCCGGTTCACCGGTGAACCGAATACCATGGTTTTTCCACCGAGTTCCCCGCAGATTCCGATAAGTTTTTCCAAGTAGTGGAGGGTCCGTTTGGTAACCTCCGACGATCTGAACAGGCCGATATCCGTGAACGGGTAGAACAGAGAATGCAGGCCAACCACTTCGAGATCATAAGTCTCGATCGAAGACCTGACGTTCTCGATGTCACCCTTTTCTGCGGAAAACGGGTCGGGCCAGAACTTTGTCGGCGCTAGTTCAAGCCCTGTAACGCCCATCTTTCGGAGATGGCGAAGGATCTCAACGGTCCGTTCCTGAGGCCACCCAATATTCGATACTGCCAGTTTCATAACGCCTAATCAAATCGTAATTCCGGGGGTTGAATTGCCGGAAAACACCGCTTATAAGTAAAGGTATGGCTCCCTGAATTAATGTGTTTACCGAAATCATTCATCTATATTCAATTAAGGGATCTCCCATTCTAAATATATTAGTGTCAGGTAACGCAACATATCGGTAATAAACCGGGAAATGGGGTTCTAAACGTGGTTTCTGCAATCATCCTCGACTTCGATGGCGTCATTCTCGAATCCGTCTCCGTGAAGACCGAAGCGTTCCGCGCTCTCTTCTCGTTCTCTCCCGATCATATGGACGAGATCGTACAGTTTCACATTGAGAACGGGGGGATGTCCCGGTTCGACAAGGTCCGGCACATCTATACAGAAATCCTCAAAGAGAGTCTCCCGCAGGAAAAATTCGGGGCATTGTCGCGCAGGTTCTCGGAACTGGTCGAGGATGCCGTTGCCCGTGCCCCGTTCGTCGACGGGACGCCGGAGTTTCTGGCATATGCATCGGAACAGTTCCCGTTATACATTGTTTCAGCAACCCCGGAGGACGAGCTGAAACGGATAGTTATCCAGAGGGATATTAACCGGTTTTTCCGGGAGATTTGCGGCTCTCCTGTAAAAAAGAAGGATCACATCACTCGAATCATGGCGGAGAACCGGCTTGATTCCTCCAGCGTCCTCTTTGTCGGGGACGCTATAAACGACTGGGAGGCGGCACGGCAGTGTGGCATCCGGTTCATAGGCCGCACCATGCCCGGCGATCCCGACCGGTTCTTAAACCTTCCGGGTGTTGAGAAGAAGATTGCCAACTTGAGAGATCTGAAGGAGTACCTGGAGACTCTCCCATGCTGAAGCGGATCTCCTATCCCCTCACGCCCCAATCACCGTTATACCCAGGGACGCCGGAAATAACCCGTGCCGAAGGAAAATCGATCGGGAGAGGGGATAGCGCGAATACCTCAATTTTAACGCTTTCAAGCCATGCCGGCTCACACATCGATGCCCCCCTTCACTTCTGCACCGAAGGACGGACTACCCGCGAAATACTCAAAGACCGGTTGACCATATCCCCGGTGTACTGCATCGATCTTCCCGTAAAACCGGCCACCGGGATCCGGATCCGCGATCTCGAACCGTACACCCGGCAGATCGCGGGCACAAAGGGCCTCCTGATCCGGACGGGAATGCACCGGCTCCGTGCTTCAGATCTTGGCCGGTACTGTAACGACCATCCCTGGATCCATCCGGAAGTACCAGCATTTCTGCGGACTACCTGTCCTTCGCTCATCCTTCTCGGTATCGATACCATTTCCATATCAAATCCTCAATTCAGGAGCGAGGGCAGACAATGCCACCGGGCCTTTCTGTGCCATGACAATCCTATCCTTCTTGCCGAAGATCTCGATCTCTCCGATTCGGAACTTTCCGACGTCGGTTTCTCTGTTTTAATCTATCCGTGGATAGTTGACGATTTGGACGGTGTACCTATCCTGGCATTTGCGGAAATTCCCTGATTCATAGAGTGGTAAAAAGGGCCCCTTCACGGGTCTCCCACTTCCATTAACGCCGCTCACGTTCTTGAGGGATCTGTCAAACACAGAATAAACCCGGATCAAGCACCATCTCATCAATGGTGACAATCGGGTTGCGATATCACGGCGCCCAATCTGTAGATTCTCTCTGGCATACAGAGAAACCTTATCAGTGACACACAAAAACATATAGTCAGGATATACCATGAAATGGAAAGGAAGACGGGTGCTCGTAACCGGTGCCGGGGGTTTTATCGGGAGCCACCTGGTGGACGAGCTGCTCGCTCGGGGAGCGGATGTCACGGCATTCGTCCATTACAATGCCCGTAACGACTGGGGCATGCTCGAGGGGAGATATACCCTGGAAACGGAGAACCTTTCTGTCATCTCGGGCGACGTGACGGATTCGCTTTTCGTGAAGAAAGCGGTTGCCGGTAAAGAATATGTTTTCCATCTCGCCGCTCTCATCGGGATCCCCTATTCGTACGTGGCACCGGAGTCTTACATCAACACCAATATTAAAGGGACGTTAAATATCATGCAGGCTTGTCTTGACGAAGGAGTTCGCCGGGTTGTCCATACCTCCACAAGCGAAGTGTACGGCACGGCACAGTACACACCCATCGATGAAGCCCACCCGCTCCAGGGCCAGTCCCCCTACTCGGCCAGCAAGATCGGGGCTGACAAGATTGCAGAATCGTTCTTCTGTTCGTTTGCCCTCCCGGTCACGACCATCCGTCCGTTCAACACGTTCGGACCTCGGCAGTCCACCCGGGCGGTCATTCCCACCATCATCACCCAAGCCCTCACCTCCAACACGGTGAAGCTAGGCTCCCTCACACCTATCAGGGATCTCACGTTCGTCAGGGATACGGCACACGGGTTCATCAAACTTGCCGAGAGCAAGAAGACCCTCGGCACCACGGTGAACACGGGATCCGGCCGCGGCGTCACCATCGGCGAACTTGCCGATATCATCATCCGGCAGGTGAATCCTGATGCGAAGATCATCTGCGAAGAGCAGCGGGTCCGGCCGGAGAAAAGCGAGGTCATGGAACTCATCTGTGACAACCGGAAGGCAAAAGAGCTGGCCGGCTGGAAGCCAGAGTACACGCTCGAAGAGGGGCTCTCGCTGACGGTTGAGTGGATGAAAGAGCACATCGCCGCGTATAAGCCCGGCCTCTATACGGTATAGGAGCGGATCATGCAGGCTGTTATTTTAGCGGGGGGTAAGGGACGCCGCCTCCTGCCGTACACCACGGTCCTCCCCAAACCCCTTATGCCGATCGGCGATTATCCTATCATCGAAGTGATTCTCAAGCAGCTCAAACACAGCGGCTTTACCCGTATCTCCATCTGCACGGGATATCTCCACGAGCTGATCCACGCATATCTCGACTCGAACCGGAACCTCGATATCAAACTCGATTACACGCATGAGCAGGAGCCACTGGGAACGATCGGGCCCCTGTGCCTGATTCCGGACCTTGACGACACGTTCCTTGTCATGAACGGGGATATCCTGACTGACATTGATTACCGGAAGCTGGTTGAGACACACAACAAGAGCGGCGCGATCGCAACGGTCGCCACCTACCAGCGGGATGTGAACATCGATTTCGGTGTGCTCGAGCGGAACGAGACCAACAGGATCACCGCATTCCGCGAGAAACCAACCTTCCACTTCGATGTCAGCATGGGCATCTATGTCTTCTCGAAGAGAATTCTTGAGTACGTCCCCTCGGGCACCCCATTCGGGTTCGACCAGCTCATGTATACCCTGATCGACAAAGGTGAGGCCGTGAACAGTTTCCCCTTTTCGGGCTACTGGCTCGACATCGGGCGGCCCGACGACTATGCCCGCTCGATCGAGGAGTTTGAAAGACTGAAAGACCGATTCCTTCCATGAGAGTCCTTATTACCGGAGCTTCCGGATTCACCGGCCGCGTTATGGTCCGGTATCTCACCTCCAGAAGTAATGTCGAGATCGCGTGCCTTGCAAGGACCGAAAATCCAGGACTCTTCCATTCGGCTCGTATCTCATGGTTTTTTGCTGATCTTCTGGACCGTGATGCACTCGTTTCCGCAGTTTCATCAGCTGAGCCCGATGCCGTACTACACCTCGCAGGGCTGACCCGCGGAACATTGCCCCTGTTACAGGCCGCAAACATTAAGGGAACTAAAAACCTTCTTGATGCGGCCCTCGGCAGCGATCCCTCCTGCCCGGTCGTTGTCGTCAGCTCCTCGGCAGTGTACGGATACGCG
>NZ_PIZH01000118.1 GCF_002835825.1 Methanoregula sp.
AGCTCGCTTGCGCGGCCCTGGCGCGTAGACCCGACCAGGTCCGGAGCTACTTCTTGTCGGCAGGAATCGGGTGCTCCCGCTGCCAGGCGTCGGTCCCAGGGGCATAAAAGTCGTCACCCGGCCGGATGGATTCATTCAGCGTGTACCACGGCGTGGGAACCGGCGTTGCGCTCACCGGATGTCCCGTCCCGGTACCAGCAGGCATGGTGCACCCGGCAGCAGCGAGGCAGGCAACAAGCAATAAGATCATGAGCAAGCGTTTCACAGTAAGTACCCGTTCTCAGTCAACACGAATAAGAGTTGCCACAAACGGAAGGACACCTGCAGGACAACGGGCCGTGTTCAAAAAACAGGGATTCGGGGGTTCCGGAAGGGATCAGGGCTTTTCGATCCGGCATTCCGCCGTAACTTCCCCAACCTCGCAAAACATCGCGGCAATGGGACAGAGCCGGGTCAGTGTCTGGTCGATGATATTCTTCATCATCCCCTCGTCCGCCGACGCAGCATGAAGCGTGATGCTAAGGTGGACGTGATCGAAGAACGCGGGCATTGTTCTTTTCCGGGTGCCGTGGATCGCGATGGACATCGCGGAAGGCACGATCCCCCTGTCGCCAAGCGCGAGCAGGATCTTCACGCCAACGCAACCCCCCAGCGAGCCGACGAGGTACTGGATGGGATTGGGGAACTTAGCGGATCCGCCCATGCCGACCGGCGCCTCCATCGGGAAGGAGATATCTCCTGCCTCCGTGCGTGCGGTGAACGCACCGTTGCCATTATACATGACAGTCATGTCAACCGGTTTCCATTCCTTCCTTGAATCGTCCCAGGGGATCTCCATGCTCATGCAGTACCGGTTGTGCCTTTCGGGTAATTAATCCGGAAGATGGGGGGTGAGGGTTTTGGGCAATACAGTCCGGGCCGGAACGTTGAAAACAGGATTCGCACAGCACTGCACAACAGGGAAATACTGTAAGATCCAAAGGATTTTTATGCAGGATGACATCAGGGTCCTCTACGTCGACGATGAGGAGGGTCTTCTTGAGCTTGGTAAAATCTTTCTCGAACAGGACACGCGGTTCACTGTCGACATCTCACCATCAGCAGTAACTTCGCTTATGTCACCCTCACTCCTGACGTACGACGCGATCATCGCAGACTACCAGATGCCCTCCATGGACGGGATTGAATTCTTAAAAGAAGTCCGGAAACGCTCGCAGACTCTGCCCTTCATTCTTTTTACCGGGCGCGGGCGGGAGGAGATCGTCATCCAGGCCATCAACAACGGGGCTGATTTCTACCTCCAGAAAGGCGGCGACGCGGACGCCCAGTTCACCGAGCTGGCCCACAAGGTACAACAGGCCGTGGCCCGCCGTAAGAGCGAGAACGAAATCATCAGCATCTTCCAGGCCGTACCGGTCGGTATCGCCGTTGTTTCAAACCGTGTCCTCCTCCGGGTCAACGACCGTCTCTGCACCATGACCGGTTACTCAAGGGAGGAACTTGAAGGAAGGAACACCCGGTTCCTGTACCTGAATGACGAGGATTATGCCGCGGTCGGCAGGATGCGGGAGGAGGCATATGAGGGGGGAAGACCCATCGAGATCGAGATCCCGTGGCTGCAAAAAGACGGATCAACCATTGAAGTCCTGATTTCCGCAGCGCCGATCGACCGTTCAAACCCGATGGCCGCTATGACCTATTCGGCGCTCGATATTACCCGGGCAAACCAGGATCACCGGGAGCTCCGTGCCACCTATGAACAGCTTGCGGCTACTGAAGAGGAACTCCGCGGACAGTACGAAGCACTCTCCTTAAGCGAGCGCAGGCTCCGCGAGCAGTTTGAAGAGATCACCCGGGATAAGGAACTTTTGAAGAAGAACGAGTCCGAGATCACTGCTATTTTACGGGCAGCACCCGTGGGCATCGGTCTTATTACCTCCGACCGTGTATTCCGGCGGGTAAATGACTGCTTCTGCAAAATTACCGGCTATTCCCGCGGTGAACTGATCGGGCGCAATGCCCGGTTCCTGTATCCCGATGAGGAGGAATACCAGCTTGCAGGGAAATTCTACACGCTTGGCGATGGAAAGGGGAGTTACGACACCGTGGAGACCCGCTTCCTCAGGAAAGACGGGACAATCCGCGATGTCCGGTTCTTTGGCACACCCATTGACCCGGCCAATCTTTCAGCCGGCAATATCTTTGTGGTATTAGATATTACCGAAGAGAAGAGACGGCGTTCTGCATGTCCCGTATAATAAATTGCCCTTTGTGAAATCTGCGCCAGGGTACGTTGGTGATAGGGAAAAGGATCTGCTGCAAAAAAGGGCGATGGCTGGTCTGCCCGTGGCACCATGATCATTTCCACCAACCACCCCGTTGCCCGGATCAGAAGTGTCGCACCGTCAGAAAAAATGAGGAGCGATCTTCAGACTACATCATACCAGTTATTGCCGCTCAGCGCACCAGGCACCGTTGCAGCGACCGGGATCGATGCACCAAGGGCCGGCTTGACCTCAACCATGAACTTCTCGCCATACCCAAGGTCTGATTGGGTATCGGCAGGCACAGGGATCGTTACCATGACCATCTCCTTGGGCGCAAGAACACCGGTATGGGGGCCGTGGTTGCCCGCAGCAACCTCCTTGACCCATGTGTAGGTGACATCATTGGCGGTAAGGGTAGTGGTGTTCTTTGATGTGGAGAGGGTGTACCCAAAGGCACTCATCTCCGCACCGGTGCCACTTGCGGCAAGCTGCAGGTAAAATTCAACCTTCTGGACCCCGGTCCCGTCCGCATTTGCCTGGATGCTGATCCCGCCGGACTGCTGGACGGTGGACATTGCCTGGCTGATACCCGTGTGGACGGTCTCCTGGGCTTTCTGTGAAGTTAAAAACCCTGAGCCCAGTACAACATACCCAAAGACCGCCGCGACAACGATGAATGCAATCAGCACGATGGCCGCTTCGAGCCCGGTAAATGCATATTCATGATTATTTTTAAAATTCATGCATACACTCCTGATATTTTTTCCATTCAGGCACGTAATGACCTAATACTGTGAATTAGATTTCTTACTATTTTAACATTCCTGTGAATTGGAAAAAGAAATAGTCGCGATCCAGAAGAATTTGTCACTTTCACCAATAATTTTGGGGGATCCTGAAAAAATTCCGCAGAACAGCACCACCCAAAGTCCCGGAAACGGGTTGGGCACAGGAGATGAGTTTATATGCAAAACGCTGAACCGGGCTCGATACTATTTCAATGTATTTGCAGGCCGGAGGAGAAAAAATCCGTTGTGTGAACCAATTTTTCCTATTCATCAGCGTAAAAGAAAAAACTGCAGGAATCCTGTACGAGAGCGAGCCGTGACCCTGCACTGGTTGAGAGCATCCTGCTCAATAAAGCCCGACACGGGAAAATACCATGATATGAGGAGCCCCTCATGTAAAAAAAATTTACCTGCCCAGCGGCGACTCGTCCATCTCCAGGAAGTTGAGGGCATTCTCCCCGTACTGCACCGGAGCATATCGTGACCCGATATGCGGGAGTCCCTTGAACCGCACAAGCCATGAGCCATTGATCTGACCGGCAATCCGGACCGTAACCGGTTCAGGTGTCAGAATATCATCGGTCCCCACAACCAGCATCACGTCCTTGTCGATTCCGGAAAGGTTATCCCACGAACCATTCCATGCAAGATTTGCCTGCGCCTCTCTCCGTACGCCGGCCGACTGCGTGGGATCGGTCGCCGATTCGTTGATCAGGGAGAACAACACCTGAGTCTCGGGCAGGCGGATGCTGTAGGTCACGGAGTCCAGGACCAGTTTTTTCACGCGTTCAGGGTGATCTATGACCAGCTGCTGCGAGACCGAAGACCCCATCGATTCGCCATAAACGTGCATGCTGTCATACCCGAGCACTGTCATCAGCCCGGCCGCATCCTCGGCATACAGGGAGATCGTGGGTGTTGCATTATTGTCCGAGCTGTATCCCATCCCCCGGTGGTCGTAGGTATAGACATGATATTTCGAAGAAAGGATTGCAATAAAGGTCTCGTTCCACGCAATGTCCATCGTAGAGCCGAATCCCGGGACCAGTAGGATGGGTTCGCCGGAACCGAATTCCCGGTAGCCCAGGGTTACGCCATTGACCTCTGCGTACTTCACGGGCGTTCCATTGATCGATACGGCGGGCCAGGCAGGAGATGCCGGGACGGTTGCCGGTACCGCCGGGCAGGTTGCCGGAGCGGATTCATTCGTGCACCCTGCTGCGAGAATGAAGCAAACAGCGGATGCAATGACCAGGATTAACATCAGGGACTTGTTCATGAAAAACCTCGGTTGAGAAAATTTCTTCATCGGGAATGTTCTCTCTTGTAATTGCGTGGCGCTCTAAAAAAAACTCCCGCAATAAAAAATTTTCAAGCGTTGGTTTTTTGCATTTTTTTTAGATCGGGACCGATCAAATGACAATGGGAAGTGACAACACTCATCGGTACTTTTTGATCATCTCCTTACCGCGATGCCTGATGCGAAAAAATGCCAGGGGATGAGCGCAATCCGGATTGATGAGCGCTTACCGGAGTTTAAAGGCGAATGGCTTTGAGGAGTTCAATACCATAGTCAATATATACGAGTCAGATAAACCAGACACTATCTATTGTTTGTGACGGTGTTTTAACAATGTCTGGAATGGAAAAACCGCCGCTTGCCCGGCTCGTGCTGTTCATGGTCTGCCTGTCGATTGCCGGAGCGTTTGTTGCCGGGGCGCACTATTACGTCATTGATGTGCCGAAGCAGAAGGCGCTGTCCGGGTATCCCCCTGCGAATGTCAACACGGACACAGTGGAGAAATGCAATACCTGCAGATCGTATTGCAAGTACGTTGATCCCAAGGATTACTACAAGTGTTGGGGAGATTGTGAAATAATCTGCGACTGATCGCAGGGGAGCGGGTACCCGATGGCTCCCCCATCAGAACGATTGAGGACGGAGGGACGTTTCTTTTTTTTTGCGGGCCCTGCCCGGACAGCGATTCTCCGACGGTAAATCCATTACGTGCCCGTATTCGGGCTGTATTCGCGTCCGGTTGCATCCGGCCGTCCGGGAGCCCGTGAGCATATAGATCGCCCATCAGAAAGCGGCTATTTACGTCCTAATTTCTCCGACGTGAAATTGCAAAAATAAGGGGAATTACTCCCCCATTTTGGCGAATTATGACCCCCGGGTGGTAATACCCGGGGGAAACGGAGCCCGTACAGGGGCCGGATTGGGGCAGGTGTTCCCTGGCAGTACTGGGTGGTACTGATGGCTGGGAGGGAAGTTTTCAGTGCCCGGTCCGGGGCAGGGGGGAGCTTGCCGGTATACCTTTGCTATGATGCGCTCAGCAGACCCTGGATGAGCTATTTGTGCCGGACCCTGCTTGAAAAAAATTTGATCGCGATCACGATCGCGATTGATTTGCTGATCCGGATCAACCGGACCTTGATTGAAGTTTTTTGAGCGGACCTTGATCAAAAAAATTTCAGCAGACCGTGCTTACGAAATGTTCCATGGGTCTGTATGAACGGAAAACCCGGAGGGTGCATCATCGACGAGGAGACTTGCAGTTTTTCAAGCGGACCCTGCGCAATTTTTTCCGGGCAGACCCTGATGAAAAAATTTTGAGCGGACTCTGCGTGAAAAATTTTTTACGGATCCTGTTCAAAAAAAATCAAACGCGATCAGGATCGCGATTCATTTGCTGATCCGGATTGATCGGATCTTGATCGAAATATTTTGAACTGACCTTGCTGATGAAACAATAACCGAATGT
>NZ_PIZH01000002.1 GCF_002835825.1 Methanoregula sp.
GAGGGAGATCGATGGTGTAATAGTGCGCTGTGGCGACAATGCTTCCGGCTACCGCGAGGCAGATGATGAAGATGAGAAGCTGGCCAAGCGGGGATTTTTCTGATTTTTCCATGAGAGGATCACATCCTTCCACCTATGACCCTCACAAGATAGTGTTTAAAGTCACGGAATATGGAAAAAATTCCGTGAATAGATTCTAGGGCCGGAACTGGCATGATTCGCGTAATCGTGCGAGGAATTCTTAACAAAGCAGGTAAAAAAACCCGCTCACTGGGGGGAGATCCTGCGCCAATCCGGTCTTTTTGGGAGATGGCGGGCAGGGTCTTCGCCTTTTTTGGTAACTGGCATTCAGGCCGCGAACCTGACGGTATCCGAAAAAACGATACAGATGACAAAATCGAGCGCTCTCGCTCGTTACTGAAACATTACAAGAAACGTCGTGTAAGAAGGAAAGGTGATTGCAGCTTGGTATGGTTCCCAAGGACTCGCGTACCTCAGTACAGCATACTACGTGTGTCAGCTTAACTGCTGGGTTCGGAATGAGACCAGGTGTTTCCCGACAGCTATGGCCGCAATCACCACATGTTGTTTGCTTTTAGATGCTTTAGGTTCTGACGAAGAGCACGTTACATTGCTTCCGAGTTCGAAGAATCGCAAGCGATTCTTCTCATCTCAAAAGTGCTTCGCACTTCTTCGAAAGCCAAGGTCCGGATTTGAACCGGAGTGTAGTTGATCTGCAGTCAACCGCGTGGCCGCTCCGCCACCTTGGCAGCCGTGTAATATGATACCCTATCCTGTATGTCAGGATAGGATATAAGGTTTGCACTCAGAATTTCGTCTGGGTTTAACGTGGTGAGCACTAGTGTTTGGACGTTAGTACTTGCGGACTGAACACGTCGTTGCCTTCGTGCGTACATCCCAAGCCTATCAAACGGGTCTTTTACCCGTGTCCTTGACGGAGTCTCTTTTTAGGCCGGGTTTCAAGCTTAGATGCTTTCAGCTTTTATCCCTTGGCGCGTAGCTGCTCGGCACTGCCTTGTCAGACAACCGATCGACCAGTGGCGCCGAATGAAAGTTCCTCTCGTACTATTTCATTCTTACCCTCAGACTCCAAACACTCCTGATAGATAGTAACCGACCTGTCTCACGACGGTCTAAACCCAGCTCACGATCCCCTTTAATAGGCGAACAACCTCACCCTTGGCTGCTGCTGCACAGCCAGGATGGAAAGAACCGACATCGAGGTAGCAAGCCGCCGGGTCGATATGTGCTCTTGCCGGCGACGACTCTGTTATCCCCGTGGTAGCTTTTCTGTAGTCAATAGCCCTCACCAAAAGGGCATATTGGTTCGTTAGACCCGAGTTTCCTCTCGCGATCACTTGCTATGCGTGATCGCGTCAGGCCAACTTATGCTCTTGACACTCTTCTGTGAGTTTCTGACTCACATGAGTTGACCTTGGGGCACCCTTGATATTTTTTCGAGGGTGTGGCGCCCCACCCAAACTGCCTACCTACCGGTGTCCTCGTTAGAGTGAGAACTACAACAAAACTAGGATGGTGTCTCATCGTTGACTCCCCGTTTCCCGAAAGAAACGGATATAACGTCTCCCATCTACACTGCGCAAGGATTATCGTAATTCAGCGACAGGCTGCAGTAAAGCTCAACGGGGTCTTCACTTCCCATCAGGAGTCCCTAGTCTCTGCACTAGGACAAAAAGTTCAACGGATATGTGTTAGGGACAGTATCGCTCTCATTAATCCATTCATGCAAGTCGCCAATTAAGCGACAAGGTACTACGCTACCTTAAGAGGGTCATAGTTACCCCCGCCGTTTACGAGTCCTTCGTCCGGTTGAACCCGGTATTCAGATACTCGCACTGGGCAGGAATCAGTGACTATACTAGTCCTTTCGGAGTTGCAGTCACCTATGTTGTTATTAGACAGTTAGAGCGACCCGGTCACTGCGACCTGCCTGATCTCCAGGCAGGCACCCCTTATCCCAAAGTTACGGGGCCAATTTGCCGAGTTCCCTTAACTACATTTAAATCCGACACGCCTTCACCTCTTCAGCGAGGGGCACCTGTGTCGGTTCTCGGTACGGACTTATGATTCCCTTTTCATGGGCTCCGGGAATTTGCCTAGTTACCCCATCACGCTTTCCTCCGCTTCTCACCATTACGGTACTCCACAGAATTATACGCTTGGACGGGATGACAGTCCCGCTTGGCATACCCCAAAGCGTCAGGGTCTTGCGACTAAAAACCATAAGGTACAGGAATATTAACCTGTTTCCCTGTCGGTACGTTCGAGTTACGACGTACCTTAGGACCGACTAACCCTCGGCTGACGAACATTGCCGAGGAAACCTAGCCCCTGCGGCGGATGGGATTCTCACCCATCTATGCTTCTACTAGTGCCAGAATTCTCAACACTACACGGTCCACTGGAACTCACGCCCCAGCTTCTACCCATGCAGAGCGCCTCCCTACCAGATCACCTTTCGGTGCTCCGTGGTCTCTGTAGTAGGCTTTAGCCCCGTCCATTTTCACCGCCCTAAATCTTGACTGGTAAGCTGTTACGCACTTTTTAAAGGATAGCTGCTTCTGAGCTCACCTTCCAGTTGTCTTTGACCTAGGACCAATTTCAGTGTTTACACTTAGCCTACATTGAGGGACATTAACCACGGTCTGGGTTGTTTCCCTTACGCATTACAAGCTTACCCCGTAATGCGGACTTCCGACCATCTAGGGTGTTGGGGAGTTTGGAGTTTGGCAGGGGGGTGAGCAGTTTCCCGCCCAGCTCCCCCAATCAGTGCTCTACCTCACCAACGACCTCCGGTCAGGTCATGCTGCGACATGTTTAGGGAGGAACCAGCTGATGCCGGGCTCGATTAATCTTTCACTCCTATACGCAGGTCACACCAATGATTTGCATATCAATACGGCTTGCGGTCCTCCACGCAACTTTCGTCACGCTTCAACCTGCCCACGCATAGATCGCTCGGCTTCGGGTCTTATCCTGCTGACTCCACGCACTTTTAATACGCCGTCCCACGCATTGCTGCTACGGACTTGTTGGTTTCCCTTTGGCTTCCCTTTTGGGTTAACCTTCGCCAACAGAATAAACTCTCTGGCCCGTTCTTCAAAACGTACGTTGCGACACTGGCAACCATACCCGTACTACCGCCTCGCGACGGGTTCCTTCGCATGGAAGATCCTTTCGCGCCACAACTCGCTATCTCCTGCCAATTTCAGGCGCTTTTAACCACCTTTTCAGGGTTACTTTTCAGCTTTCGCTCACGCTACTAATTCGCTATCGGTTTCAAGTAGTATTTAGCTTTGGAGGTTGATGACCCCCTAATTCACGCGAGAATTCCGACCCGCGTTACTCGAGACACCACATGGACCTGTCTGCTTATGCGTACGGGACTATCACCCTCTGTAGTGTGTCGTTCCAGACAACTTCCGCTTCACATCCAGGTCCGTACTGTGGGCTATGACACCACATCTCCCTTGCGGGATTCGGTTTGAGCTCTGTCGTGTTCGCTCGCCGTTACTAACGACATCTCGTTTGATTTCTCTTCCTCCCCCTACTGAGATGTTTCAATTCGGGGGGTTCCCTATCCTTACGGATAAACACCGAAGTGTTGGGATGTCCCATTAGGGTATCTCCGGATCACAGATTCCTTGCGTCTACCCGGAGCTTATCGCAGCTTGGCACGCCCTTCATCGGCACTTGAACCGAGCCATCCAATGGCAGGATTATACTAATGCTCCGCTAAACCCATTTAACGTCCTGAGTGCAACCTTTACACGGCCTCGAAGAGTCATTGGTTTGACTCTCAGCCCTTCCCTCGTGATTCACATCCCGAGGTGCATCTAAACCGGCTTCGAAGGATTCGAACCTTCCCTTACCCGCCCCATGTGGCGGTTAAGCCTTTCTTGTCGACATCGGCAACTTTACAGTTTGTTTAGCAACCGCTTTTCCCTGAAATTTCGTTAGGAGGTGATCCAGCCGCAGATTCCCCTACGGCTACCTTGTTACGACTTAACCCCCCTTGCAAAACCTAGATTCGACCGCAGCGTATACTACGGCCTCATCAAGACCTCACTCGGGTGGTTTGACGGGCGGTGTGTGCAAGGAGCAGGGACATATTCACCGTGCCATTTTGAGACACGATTACTACAGATTCCAGCTTCATGTGGGTGAGTTGCAACCCACAATCCGAACTAAGGGTGGGTTTAGGAGATTGCCTTCACCTTTCGGTGTCGATACCCATTGTCCCACCCATTGTAGCCCGCGTGTAGCCCGGATAATTCGGGGCATGCTGACCTACCGTTGCCCATTCCTTCCTCCTCTTTAGCAGAGGCGGTCCCAACAGTGTCCCCACCATCCCGGAGGACGAGCTGGCAACTGTTGGCGTGGGTCTCGCTCGTTGCCTGACTTAACAGGATGCTTCACAGTACGAACTGACGACGGCCATGCACCTCCTCTCAGCTAGTCAAGTAGAGTCTTCAGCCCGACTATCATCCAGCTGTCTTATCCGGTGAGATTTCCGGCGTTGAGTCCGATTAAACCGCAGGCTCCACCTGTTGTGGTGCTCCCCCGCCAATTCCTTTAAGTTTCAGCCTTGCGACCGTACTTCCCAGGCGGCACGTTTCACGATTTCTCTTCGGCACCTCGGTAACTCGTGGTCACCGATACACCTAACGCGCATCGTTTACGGCTGGGACTACCCGGGTATCTAATCCGGTTTGCTCCCCCAGCTTTCGTCCCTCACTGTCGGAGCCGTTCTGGTGAGGCGCCTTCGCCACAGGTGGTCCCCCAAGGATTACAGGATTTCACTCCTACCCCTGGAGTACCCCTCACCTCTCCCGGTCCCTAGTCTGCCAGTATCCCTGAGACGCCTTCCGGTTAAGCCGGAAGATTTCCCCAGAGACTTAACAAACCAGCTACGAACGCTTTAAGCCCAGTAATAGTGGCCACCACTCGAGCCGCCGGTATTACCGCGGCGGCTGGCACCGGTCTTGCCCGGCCCTTTCTTCACCAGTTATTTAAACTGGTGGACAGCCCGATTTTACGGGCACTCGGAGTTCCCCTGTCACGGTTTCCCGCATTGCAAAGTTTTCGCGCCTGCTGCGCCCCGTAGGGCCTGGATTCGTGTCTCAGAATCCATCTCCGGGCTCTTGCTCCCACAACCCGTACCGATTACAGGCTTGTTGGGCCGTTACCCCAACAACAACCTAATCGGCCGCAGACCCATCCTATGGCGGCGGACCTTTCGACTACAGAGCATTCCAGCATCCATAGTCTATAGGGTATTATCCCCAGTTTCCCGGGGTTATCCCCTTCCATAGGGTAGATTGTCCACGTGTTACTGAGCAGTATGCCGAGGTCTTACACCTCTCGACTCGCATGGCTTAATCGAACTCCGATAGCAGTGGCCTCTGGCAGGATCAACCAGAATTCATCTTAAATACGCACACTATCTGAACTTTCTAAGGAATTGAGCGGTTACTAAACAAATTTCCGCATTGCCAATGCCAACGTCAGAACCAACTCCGGTCATGCCGGGTATCGTTGGATCTCCATCAAAGAAGTTTGCCTTGTTATTCGTCGTGTTGCTTACTTGAACACGGGCTCATAATGTATGTTTCAAGGATATTTATACCTTGTTACAGGAGCCGTTTTTCCCTCGGAACCAAAGCGGGCACAAGGCCTGCTGGTTTGGTTCTTCACCAGGGGATCTGAACTGTGAACTTCGTCGTGATTTTTCACGTGTTCACGGGCTTACAATATAGGTCATAAG
>NZ_PIZH01000119.1 GCF_002835825.1 Methanoregula sp.
CTCCATACCTATGCATTCGAGGAAGACACACTCGTGCGAATACGGTCGATCTGCGATGCCCACCTGAACATGAAAAAGGCCTTGGTCGGCGACAAGTACGTCATGGTGATGGAGGTCATCAAGGTCCGTGGCGCACGAAAGACCACCGGAAACCTTGTAAGTTTCGAGGTTCATCCGGGATACGGGATGAAAGTTATCCCGATGAGCTTCGCGAAGGTCTGATATGGGAACGCTCTCCGTTGCAGTCAACCTCCCGTTCAAGCCGGAACCGGTTGACACGACCATCGATTTTTATCGGGACATTGAGTCCAGCGCACTCTACAAGATGCTCCCGGCAAATGCCAAGGAGTACGTAAAGGCAAGCCCGCACCTTCTGGAATACCTGCATACATTCCCGGTGAACACCTACGGGATCCCGCTCTTTCTATCAGAACTGAAAAAAGATCTCCGTTCAATGAAAAGTCCGAACATCATCTACCCTGTTAACGAGACCACATTCGTCCACATTCTTCCTGATCCAGATGATGTCAGGAATTTCTATATTCCAATAGAGCCCTCGTTCCTGCACAGCGTAAGCCAGATGATGCCGGCCATCGAGACAAAACTCATCGACCTCATCGACGGGCTTGAAGAAGACCCCATCAGCGACAAGGAGCGGGCTGAAGTTATCAAGAAGATGCTTGCTAATGTTGCCGTCATCAAACCGAAAAATATGGACATTGCCCAGCTTGTCGGTTCCGGCGCCGGACAGCAGGATCTCAAGACAAAGCTCACCACCTTCCTCAATACGGATTTTTCCGCAAAGGACAAGATGAGCAAGGTAAAAAAGAAGTTCCAGGTCCCGACAACGCCTGACGGGAAAGTTATCCTGACGGATCAGGAGTACCGTGCTATCGAATACCTCCTGGTCAGGGACAAGATCGATATGGGGGTCTTAAAACCCTTCCTTTCCGACTCCTATATCGAAGATATCTCGTGTGATGGCGTTGGCCCGATCTTCATCGAGCACAAGATCTTCAAAGGCTTGAAATCCGTTATCGAATTCAAGATCTCGAGCGAACTGGACGAGTTTGTGGTAAAGATGGCAGAGCGGATCAAGCGGCCAATCACGTACCGCAACCCGGTTATCGACGCCACCCTGCTGGATGGTTCCCGTATCAACATCGTATACGGTACCGCCATCTCCCGGCACGGGAGCAACTTCACCATCCGTAAAGTGAATGAGGTTCCGCTCTCGATCCTCAACATTGTCGACAGCGGGGGTATCGATTACATTTCAGCGGCATACCTCTGGATCTGTGTTGAGTACGGGATGTCTCTTTTCGTTTCGGGTGAAACAGCCAGTGGGAAGACAACACTCCTGAACGCTATCACCGCATTCATCCCCCCGGAGAACAAGATCGTCACTATCGAAGACACACCCGAACTCAATGTTCCGCACCGTAACTGGATCCGCGAGGTGGCACTGGCAAAAGGGAAAGGAGAAGGTGGCGGGGCAAGCGGTGAAGTCTCCATGTTCGATCTGCTGAAGGCTGCCCTCCGTCAGCGTCCCAACCAGATCCTTGTTGGTGAGATCCGTGGTGTCGAAGGAGCAGTCGCATTTGGCGCCATGCAGACAGGCCACCCGGTGATGAGCACATTCCACGCTGCATCCGTGGAAAAACTGATCCAGCGTCTCTGCGGGGACCCCATCAATATCCCGAAGACCTATGTTGACAACCTCAACCTGGTGGTCATCCAGAGTGCGGTCAAACGCCCTGATGGCAACCTTGTTCGCCGCATGATCAGCATCAACGAACTGGTCGGGTATAATCCCGAGACACAGGGGTTCACCTTCGTCCAGATGTTCACCTGGGAGCCGGTATCGGATACGTTTGTCTGGTCCGGTAAAGGCAGTTCCTTTTTACTGGAGAACAAGATTGCAACCATGCTCGGTATTCCGGACAGCAGGAAAGCCGAGATCTACCAGGAAGTTGAGAAGCGTGCAAAGATCCTGGAGCGTCTCCATAAAGCGGGGTACGTCAAGTTCTGGGACCTGTTCCACATGATGACGAAGATCAAGAAACAGGGACTCCTGACAATCGGTGCCTGAAATGGCTGAGCCCGATGCCGGCCTGAGCCCGGATGACGTCACGGGCAAAAAGCAGGTCCCGTTTGCAAATGCCATTGAGGGGATCAAAGAGCGGGCATCCCAGATTACTGAAGACAAGAAGATGAGTGCCGACCTGCTCTTCATGAATACGTACATGGCCTCTCTTGCCCTTGCTGATGCATCCCGTCCCGAGATCTTCACCTTTGCCGCCAACCGTAAGGAGTACATCTCGGCAAAATACATTGCAAAAGTGGACATGTTCGTGAAAAAATGGAGTTACAGTTATTCCGAGGCTCTCAGCATCCAGGCTGAACGGATAAAAAATCCCATGCTCCAGAGCATGCTGAACCGGTACGCCAATGCCATTGAATCCGGTGTGCCTGATGACGATTTCTTAAAGAACGAATTGTCAACCGTGCGGAGCGTGTACCGCAGCCAGGTGGAGGCCGGCCTTGAGATGGTCCAGAAATGGGGAGATGCCTACATTGCCATGCTCCTTTCCGGGACGGTCATCTGTGTCACCCTCATGATCTCGATCGCCATCTATAATC
The DNA here is from genome assembly GCF_002835825.1 of Methanoregula sp. Lineage (GTDB taxonomy): Archaea > Halobacteriota > Methanomicrobia > Methanomicrobiales > Methanospirillaceae > Methanoregula. The sequence continues at coordinate 2,644 of NZ_PIZH01000119.1, forward strand.
CCACGGGCCTCGAGTCAACGCTGTATACGGGGTACGGCATCATCCTCGCTATCGGTGTTGGGGGGAATTTCCTGATGTATACTTCGGTTCCTGACGATCCTAAAGCTCACGGACTGAGTGTGCATCAATCCAGGGAGCAACAGACCATTCATGCTATGGAGCGGATCATCATCCCGATAGCCGTTGTTGCGGTCATCCTTCTCTCGCTTGTCGGGGCAAGCGCCGCCATGATCTATATCCTCATCGGGATCCTGCTGGCACCGTTAGGCATTATCGGGTACATCGATGACAGCAACATTACCATGCGGGACAATGATTTTTCCACATTCATCCGGAGCCTGGGAGCAGTAATGGGCGGGCAAGGGACAACCGCAGTCCATGCCCTCAACACCATTGACAAGAAGTCCCTGACTGCTCTTGAACCCCTGGTCAACTCTGTCTATTCCAAGATGAACCTGGGCCTTGACGATAAACAGATCTGGGATAAGTTCATCGGCGAATCCGGTAGCAACCTCATCTACAAGTATCTCAATATTTACCTCGATACGATCACCCTTGGGGGTCCCCCGGACAGCATCGGGTCTATTGTTGGAGCATCCATGCTGGAGCAGACTCTTCTTCGGGAAAAGAAGGATATGCACGCCCGCAGTTTCCTGATCCTGCTGATAGCAATGCACGCTGCCATGGCCGGGATATTTGTCGCACTCTACCGCATCATGGTCGTCCTTACGGGGTCGGTTGGTGACATGATGGATAAATTCTCCCAGGAGCAGGCTGCAGCATCGGGGAGTGCAGGCTCCTCGCTCAGTTCATCCATGGGGGGATTAAGCATGTTCACCAATTTCCCCGAAGCGGAGATGGGTGCATTTGTCGTTATCTCCCTGACCATCATCACGCTGTCCAACATCTTTGCCGCCCGGTTTGTTGGAGGCGGGGATCGGTATATGTTTTATTTCTATGGCGCAATATTCTGTACGATAACCGGGGTTGTACTGCTTATCGGTCCCATAGCGGTGGGAATGTTCTTCAGTCCCGAGGGGCTTGCATCAATGGCATCTGCAGGAGCAGCTTCAGGATCAACAGGAGTCTGACATGAAAGAAAGTGTCCGCAGGATTGTAATGCTATGCACCATCCTTACCTTCGGGCTTGTCCTCATCTTCTTTGATGTGACCCTTATCCAGCTCCTGTTCATGATGATTGTCCTTGTCATTGTCCTGCCATTCCTGATTGGCGTAGTGTCAGTCGATGAGATCCGGACAAAACTTGCCGGAAAGTCCGGGCTCCTCAAACGCCTGGACGAGATGAAATTCTTCGAAAAAACCTCATCTGCCAAGGGTCAGAAGGCCCCGGCCAAGCCGGCCGCTCCATCGCCGCCTGCGAAAACAGAAGCAAAGAATGTGCCCGGTAAAACCGGAGGTTTCGGCGCACGGGTAAAATCGGCCTTCTCTTCTTTTGGTTCTCTTGGAACCGTTCTCAAAGAGAGGAGCAAACGGGGACGGAAAGTAGAAGACATCAACAAGATGCTCGATAAAACAGTAAGTGAAAAAGTGCCCGCACCTTCCGCTGCACCCGCTCCTTCAATGCAGCAGGCTGCTGCAGGCAGTGCATCCCTTCCGTCACCGGGGGGTGCGGGAGGCCTGCCGGCGGATGCTGATGATGACTCCCTGCTCTCCCTGTCAGGCGATGAATTCGATGCCGGGCTTCTCGAAGGCCTGGATGACGACTCTCCGCCAGTAATGCCGGAGGAGATTACACCGGAAGGACCCACCAGTGGATCCGCCCCCGATCTCCCGGTTCCGGAACTCTCATTGCCAACAACTGATGAAGCCGGCGGTTCACTTGATGAATTCGCCGGACTTGAAGGGGGCGGGGGCCTTGATACTGAATTTGGCGATCTCGACAGCATCAGTCTTGATGATATCGATGTTGGTGACGATATGGAAGTTGAGGCTGCTCCTGCGAGTGCAAGCCAGGAAGATGCGACCATGTCCGGAACCGATGCCGGGCCTGCTCCTGCTGCTGCACCTGCAGCGAGTGCCGAACCGGTAAAAACTGCATGGATTGCCTCTGATGCCCCGGCAGGGGCAGACATGCTTACAGAAGACCAGATCGGTGTCCAGTCAGATATGGCATCGTTTGCCAGTGGTGCCGGAGGTACCGATGAGGATCTTCTCAGTTCCATTGCTTCTGATGTTAAGACGGTCAAGAAAGAGAAAGACATCAGTCTCTTGAGAGAACTCAAGGACTTCAAGGCACCGGCAAGCCAGATCGAAGACGAACTCAAGGGTATGTTCAACCAGATCAGCTCAGCGCCTGCAAAAAAAGACAAAGATAAACCTGCACCGGATGGAATAAAATAAACGCCGGAACAACAGTAAACGTATAAGGCAAATAATTATCAGCACTCACGTCAGCGAGGTCCCCATGAAAGAAGTCCCGGCAAAAGTTGAACACAATAATACCTGGGTTGTCGTCAAGCTCGGCATTGCTGAAGACCGGATTGTCATCCCGGCGCCGGTGAACAAAGAAATCCTCTTCAAGACCGTCGTTGATGTTGCAGAGCGGAAGAACATCCTGATCGTTACTGCCAAAACCGACACCGAGATTGTTGCAAAGATCCTCTCTGTAGACAAGGTTCTGGCTATCCTGAAGAAACTAATCCTGGGCTCCTGCAATGCTTATCGCCTGATGGCGTACTTCATGTCACCGGCAATCCGGGGAGGAGTGATGGTCAAGGACGCCCAGTGGGAGAAAGGGAGTGTTGTCGTTGTCCACTCCGGGATCTGGTTTGTCGGTGCTGTAAAGCAGATCTGTGTCCCGGTAACCGAAGTTGCTGCAATCGAACTGACCAAGCGGGAAGTCCAGGGAAAACCAACCGATGTTGTAAGGATCGATCACCTCGAATCCGGCGAGGTTGTATCAAGCATGGTTCTCTGCCCGCTCTCAACGCTCCAGGTCCTGTATAACTTCTTAAAAGAGACAACAAAGGGCATGGACATGAAAGGCACCGAGCTTGACGGAGTCGATCAGCAGGTGGCCATGCTTATTTATTCCGGGATGGACTCGCATGCAATCGAAAACATGCTTAACATCCCTCACAAACAACTGGATGGCATCTATG
>NZ_PIZH01000120.1 GCF_002835825.1 Methanoregula sp.
TCTACGCCCCCCCCGAGTCCTACACTCCCCTCTTCGTCGGCAGCGTCAGATGTGTAGAAGAGCCCGGGTACGTCCCGTGGAGCGCTGAAACTGCCTGGTCGCGCCGGGCCTGCGCTTCGAGACCCGCAAAGTCACGGCGGAGGTCTTCCTCAAGGGTCTCCGACTCTAAGTAGCGCGTATATCCCCCGAAGAGTTCGTCCGCTCCCTGGCCGGTGATGATGCGCTGGTAGCCATGCTCCCCGGCCCAGCGGGCAATGAAGTACTGGGTGAGCGCGATGCCGGAATTGACCGGGTTTTTCTCCGGGATTGTCCCGACAACGACCGGAAGGGCTGAAGCGATCTCTTCTTCGCTGATCGTCACGAACGTACAGGCAAGCCCGAGGGACTCTGCTGCGACTTTTGCCTGTTTCAGGTCATGCGACCCTTCGATTCCTACCGCAACGCATTCCCGTCTTGCAAGAGAAGCCACGAGTGTTGAGTCCACTCCCCCGGACAGGGCAACGACACCTTCGTCGCTGCGGAGTTCCACGGCAGTACGGATCGCTGCCTCCAGGGTCATTTCCGGTGCTGTGGGAGCAATCGTCCCGGTGCTTTTCCCCTTGCAGAGGATCGTACCTTTCGGGCCGGTGCCCTCCATAATCCCGTACATGTCGCGGGCACTGCAGGAGTCCCAGGAAAGGAAGAATTCTCCTCCGCACTGCGACAGCTCATCCGGGCGGTCTTTTACCAGTCTCTCGATCTCGGGAATGCTGAGCCGGTGGCCGCCTTGTTCCATCCAGCCGTTCAGCGTCAGGGTACTCATGAAAGTCACGTGCGGTTGTTCACACTCAGTACCCCGGCTATCCTATAAAACATAGCTTTTTCCTGCCACCATCATTCCATTCCTCTGATTCCGGCAGAACGATCAGGGAATCTTTTTTTTATATCCAAGGGCCAAGTACTGGAGAGCACACGGCACCTGTCTGGCCAGTGGCGTTGCGCTCACTATCCCAAAAGGACAATCAGGATATTCGTATGCGGGAGGATAGGAAAGCTGGCCAACTCCGCCGGACTTAAGATCCGGTCCTTAGTGGTTCTTGGGTTCGAATCCCAATCCTCCCATTCTTTTCCCGTATGGTTCTGTGCATCAGGAGCTTTTCCGGCTCCGTGACTGCACGTAGGCCTCCTCGTTTGCCCGGGCCTGCGTTTCCCACATACTGATCGTTTCATTATACAACGTAAACCGCGGGTTGAAGACAATTCCCGTAACGCCCTCCCCAAGGCCGGCAGTGACATTCCCTCCAATGAATGTGCCGTCAAGGATGTCCCCGATGCCAAAAAAAACGACCCGGTCCACCCGTTTTACAGCAGATGCAAGAATGAATTCCGGGCCAAGCGGCGACTGGTCTGAATCCGTGCCGATCGCATACCGGCCTGGTGCATTTCCCGCTGCACCGAATACTCCCGTGTTGGAATACCCGGCGCAGGCAAAGATCACATCGGTACCATTGCGATACATGGCCTCCGCACTCTTTTGGGCGGCCGGGGCGTCGGCAAACCCCTCTGTTGAATGATGACGGACATAGGCATGGTCAACAGCAATGGTTGCATTGACTGCCCGTGCACCATCCGTATACCCGTCAAGGAACGTGTCAAGCACTTCCGACTCCGTTCCCATGATGATGCCGACCTGCTGTGTTCGTGATGCCGAAGCTGCAAGAACCCCGGAAAGGTAGCTGTCGCCATAGGATGTGATCTCGAAGGACCGGATGTTGTCCGCCCCAATCCCTGCCTGGTCGATGGCAAGGAACCTGATATCCTTGTGCTGGTTAGCAAGCTCCCTTGTGAAACGGGCATACTGGAAACCGACCGTGATGATGAGAGCCGGCCTGTCTGCTCCCGTAGTTGCGTTCACGAGTGCCGGGAGCGTTTCGAAGTCCTGCGGTACGAACTCGCGGATTATTAGGGCCTGCTTCTGCTGCGCTGCCAGAAGACCCTGGTACGCGGCGTCAGTATAGGAAAGATCGCCTTTTTCCGACCCGTACACGATCCAGACAACCGGTGTGCTTGCGGGTGCGGGCTGTGAACACCCGGCGACGGTGAGCAGCAGGACGAGCAGGAGCGAGATGGCAAAGACGCAGGATCCCGGTTTCATGGAGAAAAAGGTTCTCCCGGATCGGTAATAAACACAAACGATTCTGATCGTGAGTTATATACCGGTAAGGATGCGATACTGGCTGATTTGCCGGTTTCCTGATGAGAAGCGGACCTTTGGGAAAACAGGGATGAGAATGGCGGAGTTACCATTCCACTGCAGTCAGTGTCTTGATGAATGTCTCGGCAAAGGCTTTCGATGCGGACGGGCCGTTTGCCGTTATGATCCGGGTATCGGCGACCACTGGCTGGCTGACGAGAACAGCGCCACCTCCCTTCATCTCGCGGAACGCCAGGGGATTTTCATTGTAGGTGGCCTTCTTTCCTTTCAGGATGCCGGCCCGTGCAAGGACCACCGGTGCAAGGCAGATCGCCCCGACAACCTTCCCGGACTCCCGGAAGTACCGTACCAACACCGGCAGGATCTCGTCATCCCAGAGATGGGCCGGGGTGCCGTTCCCGCCGACAATGAGCAACCCATCGTAGGATTTGGGATCCACCTCCTCAAATGAGAGGGTTGCTGCTGCCTTTGCTCCCAGCATGCCGGTGCAGGTGCCGCGCCGCGTGGATGCGATTTCGTAAGCGATTCCCGCTTTTTGGAGGGCAGCAACGGGTTCAGCAAGTTCCTCGTCCCGGAATTTTTCCGGGGATATGGCGATAAGAATCTTCATGGTATCACGATCATGTTCTGGTTCTGGTGGAATAAGGAGATTACGCAAGGCAGGGAACTCTTGTGCTGCCGTTCACCTCCCGTGTGGAGACCGGACCATCTCGTCAAGGCGGTCCTCGACTTTCTTCAACGTGTTGACTTCAAGGAAGATGAGGATATTGCCGGCAATATTGTGCTCCACGGACTTGAGTTCAACGCGGAAGAGGATGACGTCATCGACATCGATCGTCATCTGGGCAATCAGCGAGGTTATCGCTGCATGCGCCATGTCGACAATAAGTACGGGCGGGGAGGGGAGCATATTGAACCCCAGGAGATCGGATGTTGCCGAGAGGAACGAGGAGATCATGATATTGCCGACCTCGACAATCGTGCTCTGGTCCATCTCGTCGAAGGTATGAACTGCTCCTGCCGAACCCTGCATGATGCCGGCGGTCCTGACGGCAGAATCGCGAGGGAAATGCAGGACGAGGAAGCCCCCGTGGGGAATATCCCCCTGGAGCTCGAAAATGACCATCGTTGTCAGTTCATCGCTCAAAAACTCCCCTGCCCGGGAAATATCCACGATATTGATCTCGGGCACGTTCATACCGATCTGAGAATCGAGCATCTGCGAGAGTGTTGTTGCGGAGTGCGCTGCCCCGATATTTGCCATCTCCTTCAGCGCGTCCATCTGCTGGGCGGAAAACTCCATGGGAACCAGTCCTCTGCGAGGATACTGCATCAGTGCGGGACTTTTTTTGCCTGCCGGAACCATGTGCCCGCGGTGATCTCATGTATCCTTGCGGATAGTGAGATGGTGGAAATCCAAGGACTTATACCTTTGTCCCGGAGTCCGTCCCCCCCCAAATGCCCGGTCAGTCCTTCTGCAGGTTATTAGGGGAAAGGATTGTTACAACGCGCCCGACACGCCCGTCTGTAAGGCGGACTTTGATGCCATGCGGGTGAAACGCGGAATTCGTCAGGATCTCCTGCACGGTGCCCCGCGTCCTCTTTCCGGTCCGCTGGTCGTTCTTCTGGATGATCTCGACAGGAATACCGGCGCGAATGTCCGATCTGTGATGGGGATTGTGAGGAACAGTCATGATCGGGAAATCGTGATGCAGTGCACTGGAAGATCCGGTTTGGGTTCAAAGGGAAAAGGGGATATCAGGAATACGGGGCCGGGACATCGTAGGAACCGATCCCGGATTCAAGATATCCGGCCACTGGTGTCCATCCCTTCTGTTCCCCGAACATCAGGAGGTAGACCGAAGTGTGGTACTCGCTTGTTTGGGGCTCGAAGATCGTCCACGAGTTCTTCCCGGAAAGGTCTGACCTGAACGTCACTTCTGCGTTCGGATCGGCCCCGTATTGTGCGTACAGGGTTGTCAGGTAGGTGAAACACTGGCCTCCCGTTGATGCCATCGACCCTTCACGGCAATTGGTTGTCTTTAGGTCTGTGACAGGGCGGAACAACGGGCTCTTTGATACCGGGTCCCGGGTCTCGATCAGGCGCTTGGATTTGATCCCGGCAGACAGGGTGATTGTGTACGGGTCCTTTGTGGTTGTCCCGGTCGGGGGGATGATCTCCGGAACCGTCACTTTGACAAACGTACCTTTTCCCGTTTCGTAGAGTTCTGTTTTCCAGCTCTCCGGAATACCGGGAATCTGCCGGGCGCTCAGGCGTTCAATGATCGGGGAGTTGCCGGTGGGATCTGCCGGGACGGGGAGGAAGAATGTCACGTTCGTGAGCGGTGAATCGGTCGATAGAGTACAGGTATATGAATACGTACTGGAAAGCGTTGACCGGTAGGCCTGCCCGATATAGCCATTGTATGCCGTTACTGCAACAAACGATACCAGGAGGATAACAAAGATTCCGAGCGTGAGTTTAATGGTCCTGTCCATAGCCAGTCACATCCCCGGTGCACGCAGGAAGCAGTGCAACTCATGGAAACACCCCGAAGCGTGCAGCCGGTTTTTCATACGGATCATTGATCCATCAGGATTGAATACTTATTGCCTGGTTCCCCCCTTCTGGTGATCCACGATCACGACTGGTGCCATCACTATGCCTTTATGTCCGGAAAATGAAGTCTCTTGTATGACCGCTCCTGTACTTGTGCTGCGCAATGTCCTGCTTCCCGGAGGGCGGACTGCGGATATCACGGTACAGGAGGAAAAGGTCCTGCATGCCGGGGCAGGAGCCGGTGGGAAGGCAGACCGGACAATAGACTGCACCGGCCTGTATGTCCTTCCAGCAGCTGTTGACATGCATGTCCACATGCGGGGTGGCCCCCAGTCGGCCAAGGAGGACTGGACAACCGGGAGCAAAAGCGCCCTTGCCGGGGGTGTGACCGTTGTTCTCGACCAGCCCAACACCATTCCCCCGATTACGTCGCCGGATGTACTGCGGGGGCGTGTCCTTGAAGCAAAAACCAACTCGCTCTGTAGTTTTGCCATCAACAGCGGGGTTACGCATGACACACCGGTCCGTGCGATGTGGAGTAGTGGTGCGATGGCGTTTGGCGAGACATTCTTTGCCCCGTCAAGTTATGGAGAGGCAATAACACTGGGCGAGCTTGAGTCTGCGCTCCGGGAGATATCTGCCTGCGGCGCGCTCGCAACCATCCATGCCGAGGAGGTCGGGCAGGGCAAAGATTGCGATCTTGCCTCTCATGACCGGATCCGTTCTGGGGAAGGCGAGATCAGGGCCGTCCGCGAGGTGGGCCGGTGCAATACGGCCAGGTGCCGTCTTCACTTCTGCCACATGAGCACGCGGGACTCCGTGATTGCGTCATCCACGCTGGGGAGCGTGGAGGTGACTCCCCACCATCTTTTCCTCTCCCGCGAGCGCTTTGCAAAAACCGACGCGCTGGGAAAGGTGAACCCGCCCCTGCGGTCCGAAAAAGAGCGAAAGGGCCTCTGGGAAG
>NZ_PIZH01000121.1 GCF_002835825.1 Methanoregula sp.
CCCCTATCCTGCGCACTTGTCCTGACCCTTCTCATCTTCTCATTGGCCATGGTCCCCGGATGCTTGAAAATAGCACAGCAATATTCCGGCGACCAACCTTCAGAAGGATCAGCGACCCAACCGCACGATGCGGTGGAATTCCCAACAGCCCAACACGACCCGGTAATCCGGACCTTATCAGAAATCACGGTTGCCTCCAAGACAACAACCGATCTCGTCACCGACGCTCCTCCCGAACTTACACCGGACCCCTACCCGGGGCAGCACTCCCGGCAGTTCAACATCACAATCGATCCCTCCCGCTATGTCCGGTCACCCGAATTCAAAAAGACCTATGTCCTGCGCGGGAACTCCACCGGACTCTCTGTCAATGCAACTTCCCTGAAAGGTCCGTTATGGATCACGTTTACTGTCAAACCACTCTACGATTGCCTCAATAATCCGGACTCCTGCAAAGGTGAAGTAAAAAAATCCATCAGCCGCCCCTATTTTGCCCTCACGGTGCGGGATAACCAGACACGGGCAATTGTTGCCGAAGACGGGTACGGGCGTGAATTCAGTTCACAGACGGAGAATAAGACCATGAAAATTTTCCGTGAGGGCCGGTACCACCTGACCCTCACCGGTGAATCGGTCGATGTCACGCTCTCAATCACAACGGGAACAGCTCCCGTTCAATCCGTAGCGCAGGCATCTGCGGCTTCTTCAGCGCAGGAATCCGACCTGCCACCTGAACTGCGTGAGATTCTTTACGGAGGAATGTAACCCGATGGCAATCCGCGATCGCGCTCTTGTGATCCTCGCTACCCTGACAGATACGTTCTATGGGTTCAGAGCAGGTCCCGTAAAGACACCATCTTTCGCACAGGCCTCCTCCTTACCCCATTCAGAGGACAATCCGACAGCACAACCCCTCGCTGGCTTTGGGAAGTCAGTTGCCCGGCTCCGTGCCATCCCTGCATATCTTGGCAACCGCACCGACACCGGCGATGTCCTGATCCTCGCAGTCTTCCTCGTTGCGTTTCTCACCGGGTATGGAGCGCTCCTCATCGACTTCCCGATCCCGGTGCTGGGACTCCTCGGGGTCATATCCCTCGCAACCCTGGCCCTTGCCGGCAGTGCAGCATGGCACCGGTTCCAGCCCGCATCCGGAACCCGACACGGAATGCCAGGCACGACAAAAACCATTCCGGTTCACGGGAGCCGGGTCCCTGAGGCATCACTGAGTATCGAGCAGGCTCTCCCGCTTCCATCCAGGCGAGAACATGGTCTCCTCGAACAGTACTGGATCGAATCACCATTCACATCGGTCCGGATTGTCCGCAAGGGGAACGAGGGTTTTGTCTATACCGTGGACGAACCGTCTCTCACCGAAGAGGAGCAGGCCGTGCTCTTTGAGACCTCCAGCCACCTGCGAAAGGTGATTGTGTATGACAATCCGGAGAACCCGCCGGCCGAAAGACTGGATGCTTCAACCATCAGCCACATAATCCGGGAATTCCATCCCCGTATCGCTAACGACCGGCTGGCAATTCTCTCCTACTACCTTCGCCGCGACCATTCGGGCTACGGGCCGCTCGAGGCCCTGATGCGGGACCCGGCACTCGAAGACATCAGCTGCAATGGCGAGAACCTGCCGGTCTTTGTCTTCCACCGCACCCATGGCAGTCTGCCGACAAACATCCTGTTCCGCGAGGGGGAACTCGACCAGTTCGTGCTCAAGCTTGCCCAGAAAGCAAACAAGCAGATCTCACTCTCGAATCCCATGGTGGACGCAACCCTCCCCGGCGGGTCCCGGGTGCAGATCACGTTCAGCAACATCGTCTCCCTCCGGGGAAGCTCGTTCACCATCCGGAAGTTCCGTGCTGATCCCATGACCCCACTCGACCTGATCCGGTACGGGACGTACAGTGCAGAGGTACTTGCATTTCTCTGGCTTGTCATCGAACACCGGAAAAGCCTCATCATCGCCGGGGGGACGGCAAGCGGCAAGACCTCCACCATGAACGCGGTCTCGCTCTTCATCCCGCTCAACGCGAAGATCGTCTCCCTCGAAGACACGCACGAGATCCAGCTGCCCCACAAAAACTGGCTGGCAACCATAACACGGGAGCTTACGGTTTCCGGCGTCCAGGGGGACATCGACCTCTTTTCCCTTCTCAAAGCTTCCATGCGCCAGCGCCCCGAGTTTATCATCGTGGGGGAGGTGCGGGGACGGGAGGCCCAGACGCTCTTCCAGGCCATGAACACCGGGCATGCAACGCTCTCCACCCTCCACGCCGGGAGCGTCAGGGAGGCAATCAACCGGCTCACCCACGAGCCTATCAGCGTGCCGCCGGTCATGTTCACCGCGCTCGACCTGGTGATCAGCCAGTCGGTCTTCACGTACGGCAACCAGCGGGTCCGGCGCTGTTCCGCTATCAACGAGATTACCGTGAACGACGAAGGAACGATCATTCCCCGACTCCTCTATTCCGGGATGTCCAGAGCGACACAACAAGACGGATTTCACCGGAATCGAAAGTGCTCGACGAGATCGCGGTGCTGCGGGGATGGTCGCCGGAGCAGGTTGCAGAAGAACTGAGGAAACGCGAGGAGTTCCTCCGGCTTGCCCTCGATGTCCCACCCCCGGACATCCTCGACCTCGCAAACGCGATCCACAGCTCGGGTGAGTGAGATGCAGGGGTCTCTTTCTATCGGACAGGACGGGTCGTTGTTGACCCGGATCGAAATGGCCGTACTGGGACGGCAGCTTGGTCGCGACCTGATGGCTGCCCACCTGCCGGTCACCGCGGAACGGTATCTCCGCACGACACGGCTCACCGTTGCTGCATCGCTGGCAATCTTTGTAGGATTCTATGCATTCGTCTCTTTCACGGGGATATCGTTTGGCCTGTTTTCGATCGTCCCGCCCGTACTCTTCTGGGCACTCCTCTTCACCGTCATGGTACCCGGATTATTCCTGTACCAGGTTCTGTATCCTGGCATCATTGCCCGGGGCCGGAAGAGCCGTATCGACCTCGAACTGCCGTACGCGATCTCCTACATGCAGGCGCTCTCGACAACAATGTCGCCCTTTATGGTGATCCACCGTATTTACGAGGAGCGGGAAATGTTTGGCGAGGTCTCACGGGAATTCGGGCAGGTAGTCCGGGACGTAGAGTTTTTCGGTGATGACCTGATCTCCGCCATGCACAACCTCCAGAAGACCACGCCCTCTCCTCTCCTGTCGGATTTCTTCAACGATCTCCGTATTGTCTTCGAGAGCGGCGGGGATTTCTCTGCCTACCTTGCATCCAAGACCGAGTACTTCCACCAGCAGGCCCGGCGCGAGCTCGACGTTGTCTTAAAGACCATGGAGATCATGGCCGAGGTTTATGTCTCGGCATTCGTTGCCGGACCTATCGCCCTCATCATCATGATCGTTGCCCAGGGAATGACGAGCCAGGGGACCATGTCCTGGCTCCTCCCGATGATGTATATTGTCATCCCGGCCGGTGCTATCGTTATGATCTGGATCCTTTCCCTGATGCTTCCCCCGGAGAACCTGGAAGTGAGCAGCAGGGAGACTGTGGAGTACGGCACGGGATCCGGCGCTCATGTCCGGAAGGGAACGTTGGAAAACCCGGAATTATATCGCCATATCGAGACGAAGAAGCGGAAGTTCCGCCTCTATGAAAAACTGCGCCATCCCCTGCGCACTTATATCTCCCATTATGCATACGGTATCGTTCTTGGGGCGGTTTGTGCCGGAACAGTGGCAATCCTGTTTTTCTGCGGGGCGCTTGGCATACTCTTCCCGAAGAACGCATTCGAGGCGGGCATCTGTTTTATCATTATCACATTCCTTATCCCCGTTTCCCTCTCCTACGAGTGCAGGAGGCTGTACGTGAACAATATTGAAAAGCACATCCCGGAATTTTTGCGGGAACTTGCCGACATGAAGGAGATCGGGCTCACCCTGCCGGATGCTATCCTGCGGATCTCTTCTGCAAAACTGGGTGTTTTGAGTTCGGAACTCACGCACGTTACGCGGGATGTCAGCACCGGGTCCTACGTCAATACCGCCCTAGTCCGGATGGACCAGCGGATCGGCCTGGTCTCCGTCAAGCGTGCGATATCCCTGCTTGTCAAGGCCGGGGAGATCACGTCCGACCTGCGCCAGATAATCATGATCGCCATCACGGACTTCGAGCATTACCTGAAGATGAAGCGCGAGCGGGCCAATACGGCAATCGTGTATGTCATGATCATCTACCTCTCGTTTGGCATCTACCTCTTCACGGCATACCAGCTGAACGGACCCTTCATGGTGAGTTTCTCGACATATAACATCAATTTCAACCTGGCACAGAACGTCACCGATATGTTCCGTATCGCGATCATCCTCGGGGCATTCTCCGGCATCATGGCCGGCCAGTTCAGCTCGAACAGCATCCTTGCCGGCTTCAAGCACAGCATCGTGCTCCTGGCAGCGGCAATAGCCCTGTTCGTTTTCATGATATGAGCGTGAACCATGCAGCAGCAGAATTGTGAAAACACCGGGGCGGTATCCGAAGTGGTGGGGGAGATGCTCATGATCGGGATCGTCCTTATCCTCGTGGCTCTCTTCTCGGCATCGCTTGCCAATTACCTGCCTTCCGAGCGCACCCCGTCGGTCACTATTCGCATGAGCCATAACATCACTGACGGCACCATCACGCTCTGGCACAAAGGTGGCGACTGGGTGAAAGCGGAGGACCTTAACGTCCTTGTCAGGGACAATGACTCCGTTACCGCACCGGTAATACGCTACACTACAAGGAATGGCGACCATGACTTCATTCTTGTTCCGGATGCTCAGGCATTTGATCTCGAGAGCAATATCACGATATCCCGGGGCCGATCGCTCACCGGCAACGAGTGTATAACGCTCGCTACCGGCAGGGCAGTCCTCTTCTCCGGCACGGTCGGGAGCGTGAGACCATGAAAGACGATGCCGTAGCCCCGGTCATTGCGGTCATGCTCATCCTGGCTGCGGTGGCATTGGTTTTTGCGGTCTTCAATGGCGTCTATATCCCATCCCTGAAGCAGGCAGCAGAGATCGAACACCTCCAGTGCGTAGAATCCTCGTTCCAGCATTTCTCTTCGGATATCGAGCGGGCGGTTGCGGACCGGAGAGACGGGACGGCCTTGAGCGAACCGGTGCCTCTGGGCGGGGGTGATATATTCATAAACCCGCTGAGATCGGCAGGATCGCTTTTGGTCATGAACGAAAGCGATCCGGTGTATTTTCTGACGCTGGAAACCGAAACAGGAACGGTCAGGTTTAATGGCACCATGGTGACTATCTCCTATGATCCTGTCGGGAACTTCTGGCAGGACCAAGGCTACCGCTGGCAGTACGGGTATCTCAATGTGACCAAGTACGGAACGAAACAGTCCCCGTTGAGTTATCCCCGCATGACCGACGTAAACAGCGAGTTTGGCACCAGCGGATCGCCGCTTGCCGGATTTGCCGGTTCGTTTGGACGCGTGGAAGGTTCGCGGAACTCAACGCAATTGCCAGTGTATGATGCGGAAGGAAATGTTACCTCCTACAGCCCGCGGGACGGGAACTGGTCCACAATCGTGCTTACTGCCGTACAATTGTCCGCAGCCCCCGACCCCCCGGTTGTGAGTTGCATCTGGTTCGGGGGGATGGGGCTGGGGACACAAAATTCTAC
>NZ_PIZH01000122.1 GCF_002835825.1 Methanoregula sp.
CACTAAAAGGGACCGGGGGTTGCAAACCGTCCTCATATTCCCGGGTGGCCCGAAAAAAAAGTTCCGGCCTCACTTCCGGTCAGTATAGATCCCAGACCCCACGAGCCAGGTATCGTCAACAGGAAGAACATAGCAGAGCTTCATACCGGGCTTTCCCGTGTCCGGGTTGTAATAGTCCACGTACACAAAACCCCCGCCTCCCTTTGCAGCCGCAATCTCCCATGCTGCCACCTTCACGCCATGGGTATCGGCATAGTCCGTGCGGTCTGTGCCAATCGATTCCGGCTGGAAGGGCATCGCGAGCGTTGTGCCATTATACGCGTAGGCAAAGATGTAGCTGCTGCCGGTGGCAAACGTGCCGTTCCGGTCATTGAAGTCGCGGATCGCCTTTGCTGCGCCGTTTGCCTGTGCATACGTGCGGGCCTGCTTCACCCGCTCCACGAGCTGGTCTTTCTCTGCAGGGGCAAAGACAGCCGGGATTTCTGACAGGTAATCGCCGGACCCGACGAACCATGTAGTGTCTACCGGCCGGACGTAGGTGAGCTTGAGCTCTTCGCTATTATTATGGGCGGGATTTTTCGTGACATAGTAGACCCAGCCCCCGCCCTCACCGGCAAGCTCGATCATCCTCCGGATATGCATCACGCCGTTTGTGTCCGTTGCACTGGCCCGGTTCGTCCCGAGCATTTGTGGCTGGTAGGGCCACGCGAGTGTTGTCCCGTCCATTCCATAGGCAAAGATGTAGCGGTCGCTTTCCGTGAACGTCCCGTTCAGGTTATTGAACTCAGTGAGCGCTGCATCCCTGCCGGACTGTTTTGCATATGCTGCGGCCGAGTCGACAAAACGGGAGAGACTGGCATACTGGCCATCGGCCGTCTGCGCCGGCACGATCACGGCCGGAGTTCCCGTTGTCGCGGGAGCCGGGGAATTCGCTGACGGAGCGGAGCACCCCGCGGATATGATGGCGGCCAGAGCGAGGAGCAGCACCAGGGAAAAGAACGTTGCTTTCATCCTACTGGATTTACCGGCAGCTCATCTTGAACATTGTTATTTTGTCCGGGGAGATCCGCGACGGGAAGAAAACCAGTTCGCGGTTTTCATATATGCCTCCGTGCAATCAGGATACTATTGCCCGTGGAGGAAATGGTACTATGACTGTTATACAATCCGAACGATCCCCGCTCGCCCGCCTCATGCTCTTCATGGTCTGTCTGGCTCGTGCCGGCAGTGCTGTTGCCGGGGCGCATTATTATGCCGTGGACCTCCCGGGGCAGAACCCCCCTCCCCGAGAACGGAGGGGGGAAGGTCCCGGCGTGAGTGCCTGGCAAAAGAACCTGATTACGTATCATTCTTCTTACGTGGAGGTTTCCGGGAGGGAATGATGCTGACAATGCTTTCTGGGATCCTGGATTCCAGCGAGTCCCTGATCCGGTCGATGCTGTCCTGCACTTCGGACATCGGCCGGATCCCTTCGAATTCTAAAAAGATCTCGATATAGATGCTGTGGCCCGACCTGCGCGAGCGGACTTCGTGGAGGGCGGTATATTCATCGAAAAATTCTGCAAGGTTCTGGACAATAACCATCTGGAGTTCTTCGTCAAGGGTCTTGTCGAGAAGGGCCGGCAGGGATGAGGAGAAGATCCGGTATCCCGATGTCACGATGACCCCGGCAATAATGAAGGAGGAGAGCGGGTCGATATACAGGGACCAGGCATAGGACGAGAGCGCAAGGGTAGCGACAACCGAGAGAAGGACAAAGAAATCCGAGAGCGCCTTGGAGCGGTAGAGCCGCCACTGGGAATGAAGGATGGGCGAGGGGGAGATTTGGTACAACCGTGAGTTCTTCCTCCAGAGCCAGACGTTCTTGCTGCCCCCCAGGAAGAGGAAGAGGATCCCAAGGAGAGCCCCTTCGAGGACAATCTCGCTGGGCACTGCAATGCGGTACAGCGCCATGATGATGACAAAAGCAAGCGAGATGAACATGACCCCGCCCGTGATCAGGGAGGCGAAGGTCTCGAATTTGCCTACGCCGTAATCATAGGCGCCCGCACCGCCGTCACCCATCTTCCTTAGGGTCAGGTAGGAGAGGAAGGTTGCCAGGACCTCGTTGGTGGCTTTGATTGCATCCGCATAGAGGACGATGGATCCGGCAAGGATTGCAGCAACGATGCAGGGAATGATGCTGATAATATCCAGGACCAGGCCGACAAGGAGTGTACGCTGCTTGGCGGCATGCATGGTTCCGCCGGAATTCTCCGGTTCAGGTTCCTGGGCCATAGCGAAGATCCCGGTAAACTCTTTTTTATTCGCAGATAAAACGACCGCCGGGTTCGTATCGCTGGCGGGAAAACCCGGCACTGGTGCCGTACGTGGGAGCTCCGCCCCGGCACGGATGCGGGCATGAGCCGCTGCCGGGCATACCTTTTTTAGTCTTGGGAACGGGAATGGATATACAATGCACCACGGTTTTTTCGACGCGGTAGCGGATGCCGCACCTCGTCCCCGTATGACCTGCGTATGCCCGTTCCTGCCGGACAAAACCGCTCCTTTCCTGCAGGCAGCACCCGTGACGGCGTTGAGGATACGATGAGAAAATCCACCCTTCTCCGGAAGATGATAACATCACCGGAGCTGGAATTCCTCATGGAAGCCCACAGCGGCATCTCGGCAAAAATTGTCGAGGAAGCCGGATTCAAAGGCATCTGGGCAAGCAGCCTTTCCATCTCCGCCTCCCTGGGCCTCCGCGATAACAACGAAGCCTCCTGGACCCAGGTCGTCGATGTAGCCGAGTACATGAACGATGCCACAACGCTTCCGATCCTGCTTGACGGGGATACCGGGTACGGTAATTTCAACAATGCACGGAGGCTTGTGCGAAAACTGGAATCGAGAAATATCGCGGGAGTCTGTATCGAGGACAAGGTATTCCCCAAGACAAATTCCCTGGCCAGCCGGGGAAAACAACCCCTTGCAGATATCAGCGAATTCTGCGGCAAGATCCGGGCCATGAAAGATACCCAGGTGGACCCTGATTTTGTGGTTGTTGCACGGGTCGAGGCATTTATCGCCGGCTGGGGCCTTGAGGAGGCGCTGGCACGGGCCGACGAGTACCGGAATGCCGGTGCCGATGCGATCCTCATCCACAGTAAAAAATCCAGTGCTGTTGAGATCGAACAGTTCATGAAGGCGTGGAAGAACCCAACCCCGGTCATTGTCATTCCCACAAAATATTATTCAACGCCCCCAGAGAAACTGGCCTCGCTGGGGGTAAGCACGGTCATCTGGGCAAACCACAACCTGCGGGCTTCCATCACGGCCATGCAGAGACTGTCGCGCCAGTTGCATGACGAGCAGTACCTGATCAATATCGAAGATACCATCGTTCCCGTGGGCGAAGTGTTCCGCCTCCAGGGGGACGCTGAACTGGAAGCGGCAGAACAGGCATACCTTCCCGTTGCCGGCAAAACGATCAATGCAATCATCCTTGCAGCATCCCAGGGGAAAACTCTCGGGATACTGACTGCACATATCCCCAAAGCGCTCCTCAAAATCGGGGGGAAACCGATCCTTTTTCACCAGATCGATCACTTTACCCAGATGGGGATCAAGGACATTGTCGTTGTCCGGGGATTTGCCAAGGAGAACGTTGTCTCCGACAAGATCAGGACCATTGATAATGACGATTTCCGGAATACCACGGAACTTTTATCGCTGTACCTGGCAAAAGATGAGATCCGGGAGTCCTCGATCATCTCCTACGGGGACCTTTTCTATAAGAGTTACATCTTGAACGAACTGGTCAACGATGACAGCGATATCACTATCATCGCCGATGCGGATTATTCCCGGGACTCTGGCTACCACGAATACGTGAAGACCAGTATCCCGTATTCCAAGAAACTGTTCTTTAAAAATGTCAGTCTCAGTCAGATCGGCCCGGACCTGGAACCGGGTGAGATCTGCGGGGAATTCATCGGCATCTTCAAGCTCAGCCGGAGAGGCGGGGATATCGTCCGGGAAACCCTTGAGGTGATGCATGACCGGAAGAATTTCGGCCGACTGCGCATGAAGGATCTCTTCATGGAGATTCTCAGGAAGCATCCCATCTGCGTCAAGTTCATCAAAGGAAACTGGCTGGACATCAACACCATCGCCGACCTGCAGAGAATGGATGAGATATAATGCTTAACCCCGGGTCGTTCGTTCATCAGCTCCAGGAACGGGGCTTCTCCTTTTATTCCGGCGTACCGTGTTCGTACCTGAAAGGCCTTATCAACAGTGCCCAGGATTCCGGGGAATATATCATTGCCGCTAACGAGGGGGACGCGGTTGCCGTGTGTGCGGGAGCGTACCTGGGGGGAAAGAAACCGGTTGTGCTGATGCAGAACTCCGGGCTGACCAATGCACTCTCGCCCCTCACATCACTCTGTGCCGTGTTTAAAATTCCCGTGCTGGTATTTGTCAGTCTCCGGGGGGAAGAAGGCGTTCCCGATGAACCCCAGCATGCGCTCACCGGAACGATCACCATCCCGCTGCTCAGAATGATGGGCATTCCCTGGGAGTATTTGTCCGACGATTATGGGGAAGCAGTCGGACAGCTGGACCGTGCAGCCCGGATCCTTGAACAGGGGGAGATGTTCGCATTTGTTGTAAGAAAAGACATCTTCTCCCCCTATCCGGCTCCCCGGAATGAAGGGGAGCGTGCCCGGTCCACCAGAACAGAAATCCCTTCCGGCAGGGACGCCCTGCCCCTGCGATCGGATGCCCTGGAGGTGATCCGTTCCGCAAAAGACGGCCATACGTTTCTCATTGCGACAACGGGATACACAAGCCGGGAGTTATCCGTCACGGGTGACGAGAGAGACGAGTTTTACATGATCGGTTCCATGGGCTGCGCTGCATCGATCGGCCTCGGTCTGGCACGGGCCCGGCCGGACCGGTCATTCATCACCGTGGACGGGGACGGGGCACTCCTCATGAGACTCGGAAGTCTTGCAACGATCGGCTGGTACCGTCCAAAAAACCTGCTCCACATCCTCTTGGACAACAGTTCCTATGAATCCACGGGAGGACAGCCAACGGTCTCCGGCGTTGTGGACTTTGCCGGAACTGCGGCATCGTGCGGGTACAAAAAGGCCGTGCACGCACACAATCTCGAAGAACTCTCCCACTACCTGTCCGCGTGGAAACAGGACCCGGAATTAACCTTTATTCACCTGAAGATACAACAGGGGACGTGCGAGAACCTGGGACGGCCTGCCACGCTGCCCCCGCAGATGAAAGAGCGGTTTATGCAGGCCCTGGGGGGACCGTAACGGTGAGAACGGTGCTGTCCCTTTGGATAAACCGGAACCGGACCTTTGGCCCCGCAGCCTTCCTTCTGCCTGTACCAGACACAAAAGAGCCAGAACCATGAAACGCAATATTCTCTTGAACCCGGGACCTGCCACCACGACCGATACCGTGAAAGCTGCACAGGTAGTGCCGGATATCTGTCCGCGGGAGGATGAGTTCGTGCAGGTACTCTCCATGATACGCCAAGACCTGGTGAAGATAGCCGGGGGCGATGATACGTACACCTCCGTCCTGTTTGCCGGATCCGGACCAGCCGGCATGGACCCCGTGATCAACTCCGCGGTCCCGGAAAACGGGCCCGTCGCTGTCATCGTGGACGGGGCCCATG
>NZ_PIZH01000123.1 GCF_002835825.1 Methanoregula sp.
TTCCTTAACACAAATTCACATGAGTGAATAATTCCGATACTGTGTCCGATTATTAAAACGGGCTTTAAATAACCGGATTTCGCCGAAATAAAATCGTAACCTTTTAATGAAGATCTTACCAACTTTACACTAACCACAAAGGGTATGTACTTGTACTCGATGTGCGTGGCATTGCATTTTGAATACTCTCGTGCATTCGCACGCAGGGAGGAGGCTAAATGGAACATATTGTATTTGGCATTGGAATTACTGCATTGACAGGAGCTCTTGCCACTGTAGCCGGTGCTGCAGAAGATACTGAATCCAACATCGGGTCCCAGGGTGACCCGAACTCACAGGTTCAGCTCGCACCGCAGATGGGTTTCCTGCACCGCATCTTCAACAAGGCGGTTGCAGGAGAACCCCCGGCATACGGTCTCTGGTGCTGTCTTGGCGCCGGAATCGCATGGGCATTCATGGCCATGCAGTTCAACGCGGTTCTTGCTATCGTTCTTGGTTCTGTACTTGCAGTCTTTGTACAGGGCGTCTACGCAACCACCGCTTACGTTGGCAGGACCGCAAGTCTTGCCAAGTTCGGGCAGCCGATCTACATGGACATTCTTAAGTCCATGACGACGGTTACCATGGCACATGCCTTTATTGCAATCTTTGCAACCGTGGCAATCTGCCAGCTGATCAACGGTGCACTGGGACACCCGTTCCCGCTGCCACTGCTCGGTCTCGTCTGGGGTATCGCACTCGGTGCAGCAGGGTCTGCAACAGGCAACCCGTACTACGGGAAGGAACGCCAGTACCAGAACCAGAAGTTCGGTGCAGGTGTGCCGATCTCGGCGTCCGGTAACATCGTCCGCTATGCAGAAGCAGGTGAGAGAAACTCTATCGACAACGGCTGGTTCACCGCAAAGATCGGCGGTTCCGCGTCCGGTATCTGCTTTGGCATGATTGTCTTCCTCGAACTCTGGCGTACCGTTCTCTTTGAGCAGGTAGCAGCCGGGTGGGGTGCAATCGTCGTCGGTGTCCTGATCATCCTCGTCTTCACGGTCATTGACCGCTACATCGAGGTCTGGGCACGGAAGAACTACGGACCCTACACCGAGGCAAAGGAGGCATCCTCATGAGCGCAGTTGCAGCAAAGCCCGCAGCAGGCGGCGCAATGAACCCGACGGCAATGGCAGTCGGTGTCGTCATGCTCATCATCCTTATGGGGATCTGTTACTTCATCTACCCGGCCGGTATCATTCCGCTCGCTCTTATCGTTGTTGGCGGAGTCCTGATCGGCTTTGGTGTCCACTTCGTCCCGGTCGGCGGTGCACCCGCTGCAATGGGACAGGCTCCCGGTATTGCGACCGGTGTCGCGATGCTTGCAGCCGGTGGCGGTCTCGCCGGTCTTTTCGGCGGTGCATGGGCAGCAGCAGCAGGGCAGGACGCTCTCGTTGTTGTCATCACCGGTGGTATTGGCGGCGGCCTGATGATGGCCATCACCTGTATGATGGTGAACTTTGTCTACGTCTTCGGCATGGGTATCCCGGCAGCATCCGGTAAGGTCGCAAACGACCCTATCACCGGTGACAGCCAGGCAGAATACAAGTCCCAGGGTACCGAAGGACACGGCCTTCCGTTCGTCTCGTTCGTCGGCGGTGTCATCGGCGGTCTCTTTGCAGGTGCAGGCGGTACGCTCATCTACCTTGAACTTCTCGAAGTCTACAAGGCAGCGCTCCCCGGTGTCATGCAGATCACCGCAGCACAGGTACTCCCGATTGCCGTTTCCGCAGCTGGTATGTTCGCCGTGGGCATGTTCCTCGTGAACGCAGTGCTTACCGCGTACAACATCACGGGAACCATCGAAGGACCCCACGACCCGAAGTTCAAGCGCTGGCCCCGGTCAGTCGTTGCATCCGCAGTTGCATCAGCACTCTGCGGCCTTGTGGCGATCCTGATCGTTGCACTCTGAGGTGTTGAAGATGACAGTAAAAGTTGAAGTAATTGAAGGCGGCATCCCGCACACGAAGATCATGATTGCGGGCATTGTCAGCACACTCGTCTGTCTCTACCTGACCTACCTCAATGTGCTCACCTCCACCGAGATGTTCTCATTCTTCGGCGGCCTTGCGGTGATCGCGGCATTGATCTGGGGAAGCCACACCATCAAGGTACTGTGCAGTTACGGTATCGGTACCGGTGTTCCCTCGGCAGGTATGATCGCATTCGGCTCAGGAGTTATCGCCATGCTGCTTGCAACCAAGTTCGGCATCATGGCGCCGATCGTTGCAGCAGTCCTTGCAGCAGTCATCGGGTTTATCCTCGGGTATGTTTCCAACAACATCCTGAACATGAAGATCCCGGCCATGGTCCAGTCACTGACCGAGATGGCAGTTGTCGGTGCACTCTCCCTCATGGGCTTTGCAGCACTGATGACCGGCAGGTTCACCTTTGACGCCCTGACCACCGGACATGTCACTGTCCTTGGTATGTCACTCATGACACACCAGCAGTCATTCATCGGCGGATGTCTCATCGCAGTCGCATTCCTGCTCGGTGCAATCGCCATCCAGCACCCGTTCAACGCGTGCCTTGGCCCCGGCTGGCAGCAGGACCGCATGCTCATGCTTACCGCAGAGTGCGGATTCCTCTCCATGATCGTAGCAGCCGTCATGTCCTTTGCGTTAATCAGCACGGGATCGGCAATCATCTCACTGATCATTGCAATTATCGGCTGGGTCTATACCTACAAGGAATACATGGTGCTCTCGAAGCGCGATGCAGCAGCATGGCTCGATGCAAAACCGATTCCCGACGTGGAGGGACACTAACATGGGATACATTCAGGTACTCCCCGAATTCGGCCTCGTTGCCGATCCCGTTGTTGGTATCGTAACAACCGCGGGTGAATCACTCTCACCGGTTATCGAGAAAGTTGCAGTCCTTGAAGCTACCACTGACGACCTCGTCAACATGCTCTCGGGAGAAGGCAACATGCTCGCGTCGTTCCCCAACAGGGAGAGCGGCCTTGCAATCGGCGGTACTATCACTTCGTACTGGTACGGTCTTGCTGTCGGATTACTCATTGCCGGAATCATCGCATTCCAGATGATCAAGGGGGTCTAACATGGCAGACAAGAAAGCAGCAGCAAGCGGCTGGCCGCTCATCAAGGGTGACTTCCACTCCGGTGACGTAAACAGCCCCGTTGCAGTCATCACCATGGGTTCTCACCTCGACGAACAGGGCATCTGCGATGCCGGCGCGGCACTCTGCGGGTCCTGTAAGACCGAGAACCTCGGCCTCGAAAAGGTCATCGCCAACGTTATCGCGAACCCCAACATCAGGTTCGCTCTCCTCGTTGGTACGGAAGTGAAAGGACACCTCTCCGCACAGACCCTCGTCGCCCTCCACAAGAACGGCGTCAAGGACGGAAGAGTCGTCGGTGCTGAAGGCGCTATCCCCTTCATCGAGAACTTAAACGACGCCAACATCAAGCGGTTCCAGGAACAGGTTGAGATCGTCAACATCATGGAAACCGAAGATGTCGGTGCCATCAAGGCGAAAATCAACGAACTCAAGGCTAAAGACCCGGGTGCGTTCGCCGCTGATGCCATGGTCGTTGAAGTCAAGGAAGCTGCAGGCGGACAGGAAGTAGGCGCAGCCAGTGCAAACCCCCAGTTCCTCGAGATCGAGAAGAGGCTCGACAAGATCGAGAAGAAACTCGAGTTCGTAGATTCGGAAGTTGCACAGCGTGTTGGACGAAAGATTGGACGGGATATCGGTATACTGTACGGCCTGATGGCAGGCGTTATGGTATTTATCATGCTGTTGTTCCTGTTCCAGAAATTAATGGCTATGGTATAATGGAGGTGTAATAGAACATGTTCAGATTTGAAAAAGAACAGAGTGTCTGGGACTTCAACGGCACCATGATTGGTGGCCAGCCCGGCGAGTACCCGACCGTACTGGGTGCTTCTATCTTCTACAACAAGCACGAGTGCGTGCTTGACGACCACACTGGAAAGATCGACAAGGCAAAGGCAGAGGCTCTCTGGAACCGCTGCCAGGTCCTCTCCGATGCAACCGGCATCCCGCACTTCATCCAGATCATCGCGGAATACGGAGCTGCATTCGAGAGCTACTTCAGCTGGTTCGACTCGATCGACAACAAGACCGCGTTCCTGATGGACTCTTCGGCACCGGCAGCCCTTGCACACGCCTGCAAGTATGTCACCGAAGTAGGTCTCGCAAAGCGTGCGATCTACAACTCGATCAACGGGTCAATCCCCCAGGAAAACATCGACGCCATCAAGAACAGCGACGTCGACGCAGCTATCGTCCTCGCCTTCAACCCCGGTGACCCATCCGTTGCCGGCCGTGAGAAGGTACTCGTAGAGGGCGGCGTTGCAGGCCAGACCAAGGGTATGCTCGATATTGCCAAGGAATGCGGTATCACCCGCCCGATCCTCGACACTGCAGCAACCCCGCTCGGCCTCGGCAGCGGCGGTTCCTACCGTGAGATCCTTGCCTGCAAGGCAATCCACGGCTACCCGACCGGTGGCGCATACCACAACATGACCGTCTCCTGGACCTGGCTCAAGCGCTGGAAGGGAACCTCCAAGACCCCCTCCGTGCTCGCTGAGGGCTACAAGGGCAAGGACGTCCTGCTCCAGCAGATGTCCCACCACTACCTCGGTGGAATGGAGGGCATCAAGCAGGCTGCATGGTCCGCACCCGATATCGGCTGCAACATGATTGCCTCCACCCTCGGTGCAGACCTTATCATGTACGGACCCATCGAGAACGTCGAAGCAATGATCACCGCACAGGCCTACACGGACATCACCGTCCTTGAGGCAACCCGCCAGCTCGGGATCGAGTGCAAGGCGCCAAGCCACCCAATCTTCAAACTTATCTAAATCTTTTTTTCTGGTTTTTAACCGGCCGCGATTGCCGGATCCGTACTGCTGCCGGAAGAACGTTATCATGCACCTGGATGAAACATTCAAAAAAGAGAGATGGGGTTTGTCCTATTTTTGCGCATGGTTCATCTCAGCAGAGGCAGAGCCTCGGGGAAAGTTGACGATCCTCATGCTCTCGTCGGCTTCCTTTGACCGCCCGAGGTTCCGCAGCGCAAGTGCCTTGTTATACCACACGAACGAATTGATGGGATTGAGATCGATGGCCTTGTCAAAGAAGATGAGCGCCTCCGCGTTCTTCCCGAGCTCCCGCAGGGCGATTGCCTTTGCCGTCATAGCCCTGATGTTCTTCGGGCTCCACTCGAGGATCTCGTCAAAGCAGGCTATCGCCTCCTCGTGCCGGCCCAGCTCGTTGAGGCAATACCCTTTGTTTGCCAGCGCAAAGGTATACTCCGGGTCGATGGCCAGCGCCCGGTCAAGGCAGACCAGCGCCTCCTCGTAGCGGCGGATCTTGCGCAGGGTATATCCCTTCTCGAACCATGCCGTGATGAGGTTGGGGTTGGTTGTTACGGCCTTGTCATACCAGGCTATCGCTTCCTCGTGCCGGCCAAGGTAGTAGTAACTCTTGCCAGTGTTCTCAAGTGCGGTTGTGTTGTTTGCGTTCGCCTCCAGAACCTTGCTGTAAAGAGCGATCGCGTCGTCATACCGCCCCACCTTCATCTGGTGATGCGCATTTTCCAGAAGTGCAGGCACGTCCATACCAATCATACTATCATACACAC
>NZ_PIZH01000124.1 GCF_002835825.1 Methanoregula sp.
GAGCACCACATCGCCGTCCCTGAGCTGGCGTTCGACCGTGTAGCCGGGTTCGATCATGTCGGCAACCGTGTCGAGGTTGTCGGAGCCAAGACGGAGACGGCGGTTGTCCGGACGGATGACGTAGTTTGCGCCGCAGGGGGCGTTGACATCCGGGCGGGGCGGGCCATTCCGGACAATCTGGCGGAGCTCCTCGATGTTATGGATGGTGACGCGGACCGGCACGGTCATCTCGTTTGCCACGGCACGGGGAACGCCGACCTGCGCTACCGAGAGGTTCGGGTCAGGTGAGATGACGGTACGGCTCGAGAAGTTCACACGTTTACCCGAGAGCGAACCACGGAAACGCCCGTCCTTCCCCTTCAGGCGCTGCGAGAGGGTCTTTAAGGGCCGGCCGCTGCGGTGTCGGGCCGGGGGACAGCCGGCTACTTCATTGTCGAGGTAGGTGGTCACGTGGTACTGCAGGAGTTCCCAGAGATCCTCGATGATCAGCTGGGGAGCGCCTGCGTCCTGGTTCTCCTTGAACCGCTGGTTAATACGGATGATGTCCACGAGCTTGTGGGTAAGGTCGTCCTCGGACCGCTGGCCGTTCTCCAGGATAATGGAGGGACGCATCGTGACCGGCGGGACCGGGAGCACAGTGAGGATGGTCCATTCAGGGCGGGCAACGTCCGGGTTGATTCCGAGCGGGATCAGGTCCTCATTGGGGATCTTCTCAAGACGCGCGCGGATGTCAGCGGGGGTGAGCTTGTGCTCGACCTTCTTCCCTTCCTCGACCATGACCTCGGAGAAGGTCGTCGGTTTCTCGAAGTTAATCTTGAGCTGCTGCTCGCCGCAGTGGGGGCAGACGCGCTCCTTCTTGACGTCCTTTTCTGAGAGAAGGTCCCCGGTCTGGTCATCTTCTGTACCAACGACCTTCTCGACTTCCTCGGGGGAGAGGAGCACACGGCCGCAGGCACGGCAGGTGACACGCAGGAGTTTCCGGATCAGCCTCGTGTACCCGACATGGATGACGGGCTTTGCAAGCTCGATGTGGCCGAAGTGGCCGGGGCACTCGCTTGCCTTCTGGTCGCAGGTCTTGCACCGGAGGCCCGGGTCGATGACGCCGAGGTTCAAGTCCATGAGCCCCTGGGGGTAGGGGAACCCGTCGTCATCGTAGGTGTCAGCCCAGATGATCTTGCGGACACTCATCTCGCGGATCTCCTTGGGGGAGAGGAGGCCGAACTCGATCTGGCCGATTCGTTTTGGGGATGGCATGTTACACCACGTCCTGTAACTTCAGTCTGGGTGCTATACCCATGCTCTTCATCTCGTCAAGCAGGAGCTTGAACGCGTAACTCATCTCGACCGAGTAGATGTCGGTCTCGTTGCCGCAGGCAAGGCAGCGGGTCATGTTGCGCTTGCGGTCGAGCATCGCAACCATGCCACAGTGTGCGCAGACATATTCCTGCACCTTGTCTGACTCGTCGAGCAGGCGCTCCTTTAAGGCCATGGCGGCACCGTGGCCGATCATGACATCGCGTTCCATCTCACCGAACCGGAGACCACCTTCACGGGCGCGGCCTTCGGTCGGCTGGCGGGTTAAGACCTGCACCGGGCCGCGGGACCGTGCGTGCATCTTCGACGATACCATGTGGTAGAGTTTCTGGTAATAGATGACGCCGATGTAGATATCGGCCTTGAAGACCTTGCCGGTGATGCCGTCATACATGACCTCGCGGCCATTGTGGGAGAAACCAAGGTCCTTTAAGCTGGCGCGGATCTTTGCTTCGTTGTCGGCTTCTTCGCTGAAAGCAGTGGCATTGATGCGCCGACCCTCCAGGGACCCGACTTTACCACCAATCATCTCCAGCATGTGCCCGACAGTCATCCGGCTCGGGATGGCGTGGGGGTTGATGACGAGGTCGGGGGAGAGGCCGCTCTCGGTGAAGGGCATGTTCTCCTGGGGGGTGATCAGGCCGACAACGCCCTTCTGCCCGTGGCGGGATGCGAACTTGTCACCAACTTCCGGCACACGGAGGTCGCGGGTGCGCACTTTCACGAGCCGGGAACTGTTCTCGCCTTCGGTGATGATGACCGTGTCGACAATGCCATGCTCGTTGCTGCGCATCGTAACCGAGGTATCGCGACGCTTCTCGACTGCGATCAGCTCGCCGGAGGGTTCTTCGAGGAAACGGGGCGGGGAGGTCTTACCGATGAGTACGTCCTTTTCCATGACAACGGTCTCGGGGTTGATGACACCGTCTTCGTCAAGGTTCTTGTAGGACTCGGCACCGTGGGCGCCGGCAACGTCCTCTTCGGGCACCTCGATGCGGTCGATCTGGCCGCCGGGATACCTGCGCTCTTCACCCTCGTAGGTCCTGAAGAAGTGGGACCGTCCAAGGCCGCGCTCGATCGAGGCCTTGTTGAAGATGAGTGCATCTTCAATGTTGTACCCTTCGTAACTGAGGATCGCAACAACAAAGTTCTGGCCGGCCGGGCGGTCATCGGATCCGATCAGTTCGGAGGTCTGGGTGTGGGTGAGCGGTTTCTGGCAGTAGTGGAGCAGGTGGCCGCGGGTGTCCGGGCGGAGCTTCATGTTCGCAGCGCCAAAACCAAGCGCCTGCTTGACCATTCCTGCGCCCATCGTGACACGGGGACTTGCGTTGTGTTCCGGGAACGGGACGTGCGCCGCACCGATACCGAGGATCAGGGAGGGGTCGATCTCCAGGTGGGTGTGCTCGGGCGTCGCGTTCTCGGGGTTCATTGCGATGAAGAGGTCTTC
The DNA here is from genome assembly GCF_002835825.1 of Methanoregula sp. Classification (GTDB taxonomy): domain Archaea; phylum Halobacteriota; class Methanomicrobia; order Methanomicrobiales; family Methanospirillaceae; genus Methanoregula. The sequence goes on from NZ_PIZH01000124.1 coordinate 2,762, forward strand.
TTCCTCTTCTGCGTCAATGAACTCGATCATCCCGTGCTGGACGAAGAAGCCCATATCGATCTCCTTTTTTGCAAGGCGGGAAAGGTCTTCTTCGGTGATGAGCGGCTCGCCGTTCTTTAAGACAATCAGCGGGCGGCGGGCGCGGCCGCGGTCGGTCAGGATCACGACATCGCCATTGTACTCTTTGTGGGAGACATTGACTTCAGCCGAGAGCGCTCCCTGCCGGCGCATGTTCCGGATATTTGCCACAAGTGCCTTCGGGTCATCGACAAGGCCGATGAGAGCACCGTCGGCGAATACGCGTGACTTCTTCACTGGACCTCACCCCGGATGTGTTCTACGCCAAGGTTATGCAGGATGCGCATGATCTCTTCCTCGTCGGAAACACCCTTGCTGATCTCCACCATCTGGGCGAAGTTCTTGACAAGACCACAATTGGGTCCTTCAGGGGTCTCGCTCGGGCAGATCCGGCCCCACTGGGTCGGGTGCAGGTCACGGGCCTCGAAGTGGGGCTGGGACCGGGAGAGCGGGGAGATGACACGGCGAAGGTGCGAAAGCACGGCCATGTGGTCGACACGGTCAAGGAGCTGGGAGACACCGGTCCTCCCGCCCACCCAGTTGCCGGTGGCAAGCGGGTGGAGGAGGCGTTCGGTCAGCACATCGGCGCGGACGGCGGTTGCGATCGAGAGGTCGCGGTGGCGCATGCTGGCGCGCTCGAGCTGGTACTTGATATCCCTCGTCAGCCTGTTGAGCGAGATACGGAAAAGATCCTCCATCAGGTCACCGGCGAGTTTCAGCCGCTTGTTCGAGTAGTGGTCCTTGTCATCGATCCTGCGCTTGTTCAGCACCAAGTCGAAACAGGCCTCTGCCATGCGACCGAGGAAGTGTGCCTTCGCAAGACGGACCGAGAGAACTGCTTCCTGGTAGCCTTCGTCACCTTCCTTGAGGTTTGCCGGCATTGAGTAGTTGAGGTGCGGCAGGAGATAGTTGTCCAGGACGAACTCGGCGCGTTTGCGCTGGTAGTCCTTGGTCTGGTTCGGCGCAAGTTTCTTACCCACGTACATGACGCCGCCATCGACCGAGTCGCACTCGCTCTCTTCGAGGTTCTGCATCATGAACGTCAGGATGTCCTCGTCGCTTGAGACCGCATTCACGACTTCCTGGTCGTTGGTCATGCCCAGCGCCCGCATCAGGTCCACGAATTTTAAGTGGCCGGCAACGGACGGGAAAGAGACCTCGAGGAGGTTCTTCTTGTTCCGTTCAACAACGACAAGCGCGCGGTACCCGCGAAACTGGGAGAATACCTTGGCCACGTAGATGCGCTCATTGTAGCGCTCGGTGAACTCGGTCATGATCTTATTGGACGCAAGGTCCTCCAGGGTCATGAGAACACGCTCCGTGCCGTTCACGATGAAATAGCCGCCCGCGTCGAATGCATCCTCGCCATGGGAGACGCGCTGCGCGTCATCCATGCCATAAAGGTTGCAGGCAAGCGACCCGACCATGATCGGGAGTTGCCCGATGGTCGTGATAATAGGCTCCTGCCGGTCATCGCCGTGAACAAGCGTCAGGCCCAGCTGGATAGGGGCCGCGTACGTCAGGTTGCGGAGACGGGCCTCGCTCGGGTAGAGTTCTCCCTGTGAACCGTCTGCCTCGCGGACGAGCGGCTTTTTCACCTCGATGCTCCCGAGTTCAACCCAGACCGGGTCATTGTTCCTGCCCCGGTTCTCGATGTCGGTCTCGATGATCCGCTGCTCGTTTACCACTTTCTGGAGATTGTGTTTTAGGAAATAATTGAAGGAGTCAAGCTGGTGGCGCGCAACATGCTCCCGTGAAAAATATGCCCTCGATAAAATACTTCTGTCAATCAGACTGACCAACCCCAAAGATCACTTTTTCGGTTTCCTGATCACGAGCCGGTACGCTTCGGCCCTGCCAGCCGTGTGGCTCGTCCGGATGATCCGTATCACATCATCAGCTTCGGCGCCGATCGTTTTGACTGCAGGATCGTCATGATAAATTTTCGGTAATTGTTCGGTTGTAATGTTGTAGCGGGTGAGAAGTTCAGAAACCTCATCCTCGCTCATGATTTGATGATCCGGCACCATCACGTGCTCTAACACATTCAGTTTGGTGCTCAATGAAAAACCCCCTCACAGATGAACAAATTTCCTCTCAGATGCATCACCGCAAAAATCCCACGATTGCTCGTGGCAACGGGCCCGGAGGGATTTGAACCCCCGACCACCTGGTTAAAAGCCAGGCGCTCTACCGAACTGAGCTACGAACCCCGGAATTTATAAAGTTGTAAAGCATTATAACAACGCCAGAAAACTATTTAAAGATTCTTACCGATCCAGCTTCCGGCCGCTGGATGGCGCTCATGCTCCTGTGCTGAACTTTCCGCTGAGTTCGCTGAGCCTTTTCTCGTCGGCAAGGATCTTTGCCTCAAGCCTGCTGATCGCAGCAAGATCGTCTGCAGGGACTTCTCTGCCGGGAAGATGCGTGCCGCTGGATTTTTTGAGAACAACAAGAAGATTTTTATCTACCTCGATGCTCTTTCTGAGGGCTGAATATTCACTGACAAGGGAGGGATCGACGCCCTTGACCTTTGCCTGCATTGCCTCGGTCTTTACCGCCTCGCGGCGCGCAAATATCCGGTTGATGGATTCCAGCAGAAGGGAGGGATTGACCGGTTTCGAGACAAAATCCTCGATATTCATACGGTGTGCATCTGCTTCTTCCGGGGTGATCTTCTTTGCCGAGAACATGAGGACGGGCAGGTCGGACAGTGACGGATCACCCTTGATCCTGCCAAGGGTTTCCCAGCCATCCATCGGTTCCATCATGATATCCAGGAGGATGAGGTCCGGACGCAGGGTCGACAGGGTAGCGAGCGCTTCCTCCCC
>NZ_PIZH01000125.1 GCF_002835825.1 Methanoregula sp.
TAAGAGAACGCCCACACGGTGGTATCAGAATTGCAGGCCCCGGGTATGGAGTACCCGAGGCTGGTATGCAATAAGAAACAGCGTGAGGGTGAATACATGGCATTGTTTCCCAAGTTTTCGAAAAAGAAGGATGGGGTAAATGTTGTGATGGAGCAGAGGCTTCTTCAGAACACCAGCAACCTTATCCTCAATGCTGAGACCTGCACGGGCTGCGGCATCTGTGTCGACGCCTGCCCCGAGGAGGCCATCGTCCTCGGGCTCGTCGGTGCATCAAGGCGTGGTGCTATCAACTACGCTACCCCGATCGATGTTGACGAGACCAAGTGTTCCTACTGTGGTGTCTGCGTCATCATGTGCCCGTTCAATGCATTGACACTGAAGGTAGATGGTCAGGAGAGACTCCCGATCATCGAGAAAGAAGGATTCCCGCAGTACGACATGAAGGCGGAGATTGACGACGAGAAGTGTGTCAAGTGCACTACCTGCGAAGAGGTATGCCCGCGGGATGCAATCGACCGCAATGTCCCCGCCTACGAAGGGACCTACAAGGGCCCGGTTGCCGGCGCAAAGCCGAAGGCTGCCGCAATGAAGAAGAAGACGACCTTTACCGTTGACAAGGAGAAGTGTACACTCTGCGGCCTGTGTGGTGCTCTCTGCCCGGCAATTGTCGTGAAACACAAGGAGTTCACGGCCGAGTCCGGCAAGGTGGAAGGCGACGTGATCTGGGACGAGACCAAGTGCGACGCCTGCAAGGTGTGCGTCGAAGCCTGCCCCGAGGAATGCATCACGGTCGAGCGCGAGATCATCTCCGACAAGATCGATGGAAAGGTCGACATTATCCAGGACAACTGCTGCACGTGCAGATGGTGTGCGGTAAACTGCCCGACCGAGGCAATCACCGTTGAGAAGATCTTCGAGGGGGACATTGAGTTCCACGCTGAGAAGTGCCCTGGCGGCTGCTCAACCTGTGCAGAGATCTGCCCGGCAAACGCGATCTACCTGCCGACACCGAAGCCCGCGGCCGACATGAAGCACGAGATCGAGCCCACAATCGCCGTCAACAAGGACTTCTGTATCTTCTGCGGCGCCTGTGTGAATGCCTGCCCCGGTGAGGATATCATCGTCCTTACGAGGACCAATGTCCGCATGAAAGGCACGGAAACCGACCTCTTCAAGAAGATCAAGGCAAAACTCTGCACCACAAGGACATCGAAGGTGAAAGAGGATGTGCCCGGACAGGTCAGCCTGAAAGTTATGGGGAAGGCGTGAAGATCATGGCACGAACAAAAGGTTACCCGGAAGCGCTGGAGAAGAAACTCCGCGACCAGAGATATATCCGTGAAGACTCGAACCCCGAGTTCACCAAGAACGTAAAGGCAATCTCCCGCACCATTGCCCACATGTGCTACCAGTGTGGTACCTGCACCGGCTCCTGCCCGTCAGCCCCCCGCAGCTCATACCGCATCCGCAAATTCATGAGGAGAGCCGTACTCGGCCTCGAGAACGAGGCACTGACCGACCCCGACCTCTGGCTCTGCACCACCTGCTACAGCTGTTCGGACCGGTGCCCGCGGGACATCATCCCGACGGATGTCATCATGTCCATGAGGAACCTCGCATTCAAGCGCGATATCGTCCCGGTCAACTTCTTAAAGACCGTGCAGGCGATCTACGCATCAGGCCACGGTGTTCCCAACAACGATGTGAACCGTGCAGCCCGCGAGAAACTCGGACTGACCCGCGACCCGCCGACAACCCACATGTATCCCGAATATATGCCCGGCATCCGGAAGATCATCGACCACTACAAGCTCAAGGCCGAAGCGGACCGGATCGTCAAGGAAAGGGAGGGCTAAGCCATGTCTGAATCAGGCATAAACCACAAGTTCGCATTCTACCTTGGATGCATTGCCCCGAACCGGTACCCCGGTGTCGAATCCGCCTCCATCAAGGCGATGAAGAAACTCGGCGTCGAACTCGTCCCCTTAAAGGGTGCAAGCTGCTGCCCGGCTCCCGGTGCATTCGGCTCGATCGACCTCAAGGTCTTCTATGCAATGGCAGCAAGGAACCTCGTGCTTGCCGAGCAGATGAAGATGGACATTGCCCTTGTCTGCAATGGCTGCTACAAGTCGATCTGGGAAGTCAACCACAAGCTCAAGCACAACAAGGACCTCCGCGACGATGTCAACGAAGTCCTCAAGGAAGTCGACATGGAGTACAAGGGTACTATCAATGTCTACCACACCGCAGAGCTCCTCTACAACGACAAATTCATCGGTATTGAGAAGGTCCGCGACAGCGTGACCAACCCCCTGACCGGTGCCCGCGTTGCCGTCCACTACGGCTGCCACCTGGTGAAGCCCCACAAGGACCGCGAGTTCGAGAAGGAAGTCATGCTCAACACCGAGTGCCCGACCTGGATGGAAGAGCTCGTTGCTGCAACCGGTGCAACCCCGGTCGAGTACCGCAACAAGATGCAGTGCTGTGGCGCCGGTGGCGGTGTCCGCGGGTACGATATCGTCCATGCACTCGATATCACCAACGAGAAACTCATCAATCTCAAGGAAGTCGGCGTCGATGCGCTTACCGACATCTGCCCGTTCTGCCAGCTCCAGTTCGACCGTGGTCAGATTGAGATTGAAGAGAAGTTCGGTGTCAAGTACAACCTCCCGGTTCTTCACTTCGCTGAACTCCTCGGTCTCGCACAGGGAATGAGCCCGCAGGAACTCGGGCTGGACCTCCATGGTATCAGCTGCGAACCGTTCCTGCAGAAGGTGCTGTGAGGTGGTAAACATGGCAGAAAAGAAAGCAACCACCAAGAAAGCCCCGTCCAAGAAAGAGGACTCAAAGAAGGTAGCTCCCGTGAAACAGGAAACCAAGAAAGCGGCAGCACCTGCCGCAAAGCCCAAGGCTGCTCCGGCAGAGGCTGCAGCAGTTGCACCCACGACAAACGCGGGCGATGCACGCGTCGGTGTGTTCATCTGTCACTGCGGTACCAACATCGCCGGATCGATGGACATCGAAGCGGTCCAGGAAGCCTCAAAGAAAGTCCCGCATGTGGCCTATGTTGACAACTATAAGTACATGTGCTCGATGCCCGGGCAGACTGTCATCAGCAAGGCCGTCAAGGACCACAAGCTGACCGCCGTTGTCGTTGCAGCATGCACCCCGCGTCTCCACGAGCCGACCTTCCGCACAGCAACCAAGGACGCAGGCTTAAACCCCTTCCGGTTCGAGATGGCAAACATCCGTGACCAGAACTCGTGGGTGCACATGCACGACCGCGAGGGTTCAACCGACAAGGCAATCGATGCCATCAAGATCGCCGTGGCAAAAGCAGCACTCCTCCAGGACCTCCACCCGAAGTCCGTTCCTGTGGAGCCAACGGCAATGGTCGTCGGTGCCGGTGTCGCCGGTATGCAGGCAGCCCTTGACCTTGCAGCAGCAGGCATCAAGACCTACCTCATCGAGTCCGACATGAGCATCGGCGGACGTATGTCCCAGCTCGACAAGACCTTCCCAACACTCGACTGTTCGCAGTGTATCCTTACCCCGAAGATGGTGGATGTCGGCAGGGCCGAGAACATTGAGCTCATGACCTGGTCCGAGGTCCATGAAGTCGAAGGCTACATCGGAAACTTCGATGTCACGATCCGCAAGAAAGCCCGCGGAGTCATGACCCCCAAGGAAGCCGAAGCCAAGGGAATCGTTGGCGGCGGCTGCAATGGCTGCGGTGACTGTGAGAACGTCTGCCCGGTCGTCAAGCCGAACGAATTCGAAATCGGCATGAAACCGAGGAAGGCTATTTACATCAACCACCCGCAGGTCGTCCCCCTTATCTACACCATCGACTTCAACTCCTGTGTCAAGTGCGGCCTCTGTGTCACTGCCTGTGGCCCCGAGAAGCGTGCAATCGACCTCGAGATGAAAGACGAGTTCGTCAAGGTCAAGGTCGGAACTGCAATTCTTGCAACCGGTTACGACATCTTCCCCATCGAGAAGAAAGAAGAGTGGGGATACAAGCGGTTCGAGAACGTCATCTCCAGTCTGGAATTCGAGCGGCTTATCTGTGCTTCCGGCCCGACCGGGGGTCACCTGGTCCGCCCGAGCGATGGCGAGACCCCGAAGCGGGTCGCCTTTGTGCTCTGCGCCGGGTCACGTGACAACACCGGAACCGGCAAGCCCTACTGCAGCCGGTTCTGCTGTATGTACTCGCTCAAGCATGCCCACCAGATCATCGAGAAGATCCCCGGGTGCATCCCGTACCTCTTCTACATGGATATCCGTTCCTTCGGCAAGATGTACGAAGAGTTCTACTACCGTATCCAGGACGAGGGCGCCAAGTTCATCCGCGGCCGCGTGGCAAACATCATCGAGGATCCCAAGACCAAGAACCTTCACGTCATGACTGACGACACGCTCCTCGACCGCCCCATTGACATGGAAGTCGACATGGTCGTGCTCGCAGCAGCAATCCAGCCCAAGGAAGATACCAACCGGACCCGCAAACTCTTCGGTGTATCGTGCTCCATGGATGGCTGGCTCCTCGAAGCCCACCCGAAGCTGAACCCGTGCGGTACCACAACAGCCGGTGTTTTCCTTGCCGGTGTCTGCCAGGGCCCGAAGGATATTCCGGACACGGTAGCATCCGCAGAAGGTGCGGCATCCGCGGCATCCATCCCGATCCACATGGGTGCAGTCGAACTTGAGCCGTATTTCGCCATGTGCATTGAAGACAAGTGCGCAGGCTGCGGCATGTGTGTCAACCTCTGCCCGTACTCCGCTCTCTCCCTTGTTGAGAAGAACGGCCGGACCGTCATGCAGGTCACCGAGGCCAAGTGCAAGGGCTGCGGTACCTGCGGTGGCTTCTGCCCCGGTGGTGCAATCTGGATGAACCACTTCGCAACTCCCCAGATCGTGGCACAGATCGATGCCTTCCTGCTCGGAGGTGAGCAGTAAATGTCTGCACCAGGAAACTTCCCCATCCCCAAGCGTGGCCCCGGCATCTGGCAGCCCAAGATCCAGGGTATCGTCTGCAACTGGTGTTCCTATGCCGGTGCAGACCTTGCCGGCGGTGGCCGTATCCAGTACCCCCCCGATGTCCGGATCGTCCGTGTCATGTGCACGGGCCGTATCGACGCACTCTTCGTGCTGAAGTCCTTTGCTGACGGCGCTGATGGTGTCCTTGTATCGGGATGCCACTTCGGTGACTGCCACTACCTTGAGGGCAACTACAAGGCATCCAAGAGGATGTTCATGGTCAAGCGCCTGATGAAGAGCATCGGCCTTGACGACCGCCGCTTCCGGATGACCTTTGTCTCGGCATCCGAAGGTGCAAAATGGGGCGCTGTGATCACCGATGTGGTCAAGACCATCAACGAACTTGGCCCCAGCCCCATCACCGAGATCGCAAAAGAGATGGAGATCAAGTAACGGTAAAACCAGGGAGACAGTATCTCCCATTTTTTTACCCGCATTCCAGCTCAAAATCGCACAAGAAAGCACTGCAAATCCAGCTTTCGGGGAGATGATTCAGGCAAAAAGGACCTGCCCCTAAAGCATCTTTTTTATACAGAGCGCATACTGGAATCAGCAGTTTTTATATATATTATAACAACCAGTTGTACGAATTTTATTTTTGTTAATACTGCGTACAATAATGAAACC